>JBILQA010000309.1:0-3576 GCA_044373535.1 Akkermansiaceae bacterium
CAGCCATGCTCATCTCCCGCACGTTCTCCGCCGGCCTTTTGTGCGCCGCCGCCACTACGACGATCCACGGGCAACAACTCACCGACGACCTGCCTCTTGGCCTCGAGGTGGTGACCGGCTACCGCAGCGAGTACGTCTACCGCGGCTTCAAGCTCGCCGACAAGGCGCTCGACGTTCAACTCGAGGGGGAAGTGGCCGTGGCCGACAATTGGGTGCTGAGCTTGGGCGGCTGGTATGGAACGGGCGACGACGATTTCCGGGAAACCAGCGGCTATGCCGACCTGGACTACATCGCCAAAGGCTTCTCGCTGACGTTTTCAGCTTCCTACCACGATTACACCCATGAGTTTTTCCAGAGCGGCTTGGATGCCGGCGCCTCGGTCACCTGGGAAGTGACAAAGGATTGGGACCTCACCGCCGGCGGGTACTATGATACCGGCGCCGAGGGGTTCTATGGCAAGGTCGAGGCCGCCTGGTCACACACTCTCTCGGAAGACTCCTACGTTAGCGCGCTTGCGGGCGTCGGCTCCCTGTCAGGCTACTACGACCGCAGTGGGTTTGGCGACGTTTACTCCCGCCTGGCCTACACCTACACGTTCAACCCGCGGGTGGCGGTGACGCCCTTTGTCGGCAGCTCGCTCGCCTTGGACGATGACCCGCGCGGCGGCGACTCGTTCTTCGCGGGAGTCTGGTTTGAGGTGAACTTCTAAGCCATGCTGAATTTTGTCGACCGATGGGCCGCGCGGCGTTCATCGTGAGCACGGAACCCGCCCCGGCTCATGCACATCCGCGATCTCCTCAAGAAAAACCAGCCATCGCTCTCGTTTGAGTTCTTCCCGGCGCGTACCCCCGAGGCGGCCGCCGCGCTCTACTCGACGATCACCGAGCTTGAGGCGCTTAAGCCGTCATTCGTTTCCGTCACCTATGGCGCGGGCGGAACGACCCGCGAGTTGACCCACAGTCTCGTCGAGCGGATCAAGGAGACGACGTCCATCCCGCCGGTGCCGCACCTCACGTGCGTCGGCCACAGTGAGGAGGACATCCATGCGATTCTCATGCGCTATGCCGCCAAGGGAATCGGCAACGTGCTGGCCCTGCGTGGGGATCCGCCGCGCAACCAGCCTGACTACGACTGGCAAAGCGGCGCCTTTGCCCACGCCAGCGATCTGGTGAAGTTCATCAAGCGCTTCAACAAGCAAGGCCACCACCCAGATCCGCGCGGGTTTGGCATCGGCGTGGCTGGCTTCCCCGAGGGGCATCCTGCAACGCCCAACCGCCTCGTTGAACTCGATCACCTTAAGGCCAAGGTTGACGCGGGCGCGGACTACATATGCACCCAGTTGTTCTTCGACAACAAGGACTTCCTGGATTTCCGCGACCGCTGTGAGCTTGCCGGCGTGCGCGTGCCCATCATCGCCGGCATCATGCCCGTCGTCTCACTCGCGAGCATGCACCGGATGGCGGAACTCGCTGGCGGCACGCATTTCCCAGCCACGCTTATCCGCACGCTTCAGGACGCCGGCAGTGATCCGGCCGCCGTTGAGCGCGCGGGCGTCGATTTCGCTGCCAGCCAGTGCGAGGACCTCATCCGCAACGGCGTCACCGGCCTCCACCTCTACACCCTCAATAAGAGCCAGGCGACCCGCGAAATCTGCCAACGCCTCGGAGTTACCGGCTGCTAGCCTGGCCGGAGACCCAGGGCGCACGGGGACAGACCCCGCCTTAGGGCGCACGGGGACAGACCCCGCTTTAGGGCGCACGGGGACAGACCCCGCTTTAGGGCGCACGGGGACAGACCCCGCCTTAGGGCGCACGGGGACAGACCCCGCTTAGGCCAAGTGCTTATTTTCTCGCCCGGCTGGCGTCCATCCGTTAGTCAGCCGAGCGTGGAAAGCAGCGAATATAAGGTTCAGTTGGATATCTTCGAGGGGCCGCTGGACCTCCTTTTGTATCTCATTAAGCGCGATGAGATCGACATCCACACGATTTCCATCGAGTACATCACCAAGCAGTACTTGGCGTACATCAATACGTTCAAGATGCTCAACATCGACCTGGCGAGCGAGTTCATCGTCATGGCCGCGAACCTGATGTACATCAAGAGCCGCACGCTTCTACCGCGGGTTGAGCAACCGCCCGAGGAGGACGCCGAGGAGGACGATCCACGTTGGGAGCTGATCCGCCAACTCATCGAGTACAAGAAATTCAAGGATGCGGCCGGCTTCCTGAGCATGCGCGAGGTTGAGCAAGCGGACCGCTTTGCGCTGACGCCCGAACGCCCCGAGCTACCCGATGAGGGGCTGCTGCCGCTGCCCGAGGTTTCCATCTTCGACCTGATTCGCGCCTTCCAGAACGTGCTCAAGCGCTTCGAGGAAGCTCACGACCTCGGCGACATCGTGGACGACCGCTACACCGTGGCGGACAAGATCGAACTGCTGCTGCAGCGTTTCCAACCGGGCGAGGCGCAGCCGTTTCTTTCGCTCTTTGCCGAGGCAACCAGCCGCGCGGAGGTCATCGTGACTTTCCTCGCGATGCTCGAACTCATGAAGATGAACCAGTTCTCCGTCCGCCAAGACCAGATTCTGGGGGAAATCTTCATCGAGCGGCGCTCCAACACGGGTCCCGCGCAGATACCGGAAGATTTCCACGAGGCCTGACTTTTGCCGGTCAACCCAACGGGACTGGTGCTCAAGAGCCACGAAAGCTCACCAGCGGCAGCCAGATTGTCTAGGCGGCTTTATCGCTCCACCCCAAGCGCCCGCTGCCACTCCGGCTGGCTGAAGCCCACCAGCGCGAGGCTCTCGCCGATAAGAACCGGGCGCTTGATCAGATTACCCTGCTGGGACAGCCGTTGGAGGAAGTCCGGCTCGCTCAGCCCGGCAAGCTCTTCTTTGACTCCTGGCACGCGGTAATCGCCCCCACTGGTATTTAGAATCGCCCGGCGATTCCCTCCATACGCCGCCAAAAGCCGGCCAAGGTCCGCCGCTCCGGGAGGTCTTTCGCGGATCGGGACATCCTCGCATTCAACCCCTTGCTCACGCAGCCACGCGCGCGCCTTGCGACACGTACCGCAGCCCGAATAGCCAAACATCCGTGGCAGATCCATGCGTGTGCGGCGGGAAAGCCCTTCAGCCCAGGCGATAGACGATGCGCGCTTTGGCGGTGTCATAGGGCGACATCTCCATCTTCACGCGGTCACCGATGACCAAACGGATGAACCGCTTGCGCATCTTGCCGGAAATATGTGCCAGCACCTCGTGGCCACTTGGCAGCTTCACCCGGAACATCGTCCCAGCAAGCACCGAGGAAATCGTCCCCTCAACCTCAACGGCTTTGTCATCCTTGCCGGCTTCGCCCCGACGCACCCGTGGGCCACGCGCTGCTCCTGCTGCCGCAGCACCCATGCCAGGGCCACCGGGCCGCGGGCCACCGCCACCACGTTTGCCGCCGCCACCGCGGTTGCCACCGCCTCCACCTGGTTTTCTTACGCTCATAATCAATACGGGAACAGTGCCTAGGAGGCGCATCATCCCGCTCGACACTCTCAAATTTTCCCGCCGTCTGCAACTTCAAATT
>JBILQA010000311.1:0-3560 GCA_044373535.1 Akkermansiaceae bacterium
ATGTTTTGCCACGGGACCTTCACGCGGGCGGAGAAGCTTCTTATCGGGACGATGGCACAAACTTGTTCAGAACGAATACCCGAGCCATTGGATATCCTTTTGGAAATGGGTGTAAAACATCCGCTGCGTTTCCGGATCGAAATAGGACCGGTAATCCCCGCGGCGCCCGCTGTTGAGGAGCGGCAAAGGCACCGGGACCATCCGGTGGCGCTGCTGGAAGTCCCGGAAATCTTCGGCCAGTCGCTCGAAGCGAAGCAATTCATCAAAAACCGGCGTTCCGTCGGGGTGGAAAAGGGTCGCCTGCTGCGGCCTCGTCAAGTGGCGATAGTCATGGCCCTCGCGCGGTAGATCGCGCAGCACATCGGCGATCGGTCGGGCTTGCGTGGATTTGCAATACTTCCATCCGGAGACAAAGCGAGCCCATGGGTTGCGGACCACCGCGACGACGCTGTAGTCACGCGGCCGCTGATCAAATTCCGGGCTGAGAACGCCATCATTGTAGAGGTGCCACTCAGGCTGGGAGGGAGAAATCCCAAACGAATGAATGACGGAAGTCCCTGCACACTTGCGCTGATGAATAAAAATAATCCCTGTTCGGTGGCAGATCATGGGTTGCGCATGAGGTGGTGGTAAGTGTTTCGGATTTCCCGGGGATCAGCGCCCACGGCTGAGACGGGCGCCTAAAGAATGGCGCCAGCAGCGGACGCGGTGAATAAGCCGCGAGAGCGGATCAGCGTGCCACGACGCCTCCCAATGGTGAATACCGTAGGTGCTGGGGGTAATACACTCGGGGCTAAATCGGGCATACCATGGATAGGGATAAAAAGACTCGTGGGGTAAAATAGTCACGCCGCCGCATTCCTGGAAGTCGTAGCGACGCAGGCCCATTTCTTTGAGAACAGCCGTGCTAACGAGTGGCTGACGGAGAAATACGCCCCTGAGCCTGAATGCCTCGTCAGTTGCAGCCAGACACCGGGTGAGAAACGGATGCCCAGCCTCAGCTCCGAGTGCCGCATTATTAATCCAGTCCGGGCTCATTTTTTTCTGCTGGAAAGGAACGAAGCAAGGGTACTTGAGGAGTGGGTCAAGACTGCGGAGGATTTCGATATCGGTATCGAGATAGATCCCACCTTCTTCACGCAGCGCATGCAAACGGACATAATTGCTCAGCCGGGACCATTGCCGCGCCTCCATGGCGGCCCGGCAATAGGGAACATCCAGCGGGCTGTTCGCTTCATTCCATTCTTTGATCGCGTAGTCTGGGAGAATGCTTTGCCAGCTAGCCAGGCAGCGAGACTCCAGCGCGTTCATCGGCTGACCACCGAACTTGCAATAGTGAACCTGCCTGGGAATCATCAGTGAGATCCTTTGCCGCCATTGAAAAGATCGCCGGGACCGTTAAACGGCAAGAATCGTCCGGTATCTGAATCGATTTTTGCTTTCAACCCCCAGACGAAGCCAAAGAGGAAGTTTGAGAGACGGATGCGCAGCGGGGGCAGATGGCCCATTTGGATGCCTGAGCCGCCTGCGAGGCAGCGTTTGCCAATAGCAGCAAGTGCCCTGATGCCGGCGAACCCGCCGAGCCATAGCATCTTTCCCGTGGCAGCTCCGCTACCTCGCATGTAACCAGCCATGTGCAAAGCCGCGGCCTCGCGTCCCCGAAACCCGTGGTGAGTCACTTGGGCAGCCGCGGTCTCGGCCACTGCAAATCCGGCGCACAGCAACCGCAGCGAGAGATCGTTTTCCTCGGCCGATGCAAGTGGCGTGCCGGCACCGAGGCGATCATCGAATCCCCCGAGCAAGCGCCACGTATCAACGCGCAGAGCCATACAGGCACCCATGCCCTCAGCCCGAGGTTTGGCCGCAACGCCCCGGTGGATTGATTCATTCAGGACGACGTAGGCTGGAATCGTACCTTTTTCCGGATCATGCCGAGCAGCCATGGTCGTTCCAAAAACAAGCCTGATATCGTCGGCCCTCGCAAAGGCCGAGGTGAAACCCGCGAGCCAGCCCGGATCAATGAGGCAGTCATCGTCGGTAAAGGCGACGATCGCTGCGCCAGCTGCCTCAGCCGCGGCTGCGCCTAGGTTCCGAGCGCGGGAAAGGCCCGTCCCACAGTGATTGATCCGCACTACATTCGACAGCCCGTCAAACTCGCTGAGCGGATCAGGCGACCCCGGGTCGGCTTGATCGACGATGATGATCAAAGAAGGCGGCGGGCGAGTCGCCAAGGCTGAGAGGACAACATCCCTCGTCATGGGAGGACGGTGGCGGGTGCAAATGATCACGGCAACTTGAGCTAACGGCTCAAGTGAGTGCTCAGTGGAATTCATCATTTGCTGGCTCAGGCGGTCTCATGCGGCGAAGCCCTTTCAACGTTGGGGATGTTTTTAACATCTTGCTCCATCTCAAGGGAGCATGATCCAAGGGCAAAGTGCGACCGACGGCCAGTGTGAAATAGGTTCACTGGTGGCTGCCCCGCGCCCATCGATTGCCGCCCAGCGATTGCCGCTCTGCGCCCAGACGGCCCACCGGGTTGTCCGGGGCCGGGGGATTCCGATGATTTTGAATGGTGCCGGGTTTACCAGTCGTCGGTACGGAACGCCTGGGCGGGGAGGCCGTCCTGATTGAAGAGGTTGGCCCACGGGTGCTCCTTGGACCAGGCGTAGCGGACGCTGGCGGGTTGGCCGACGGACGGCGCGGTGACCGTGAGGGTGGTCGGGCTGGTGATGGTGGCCTCAGCCCAGACGAACTTGCGGTCGGCGCCGGCGACCATGAACCCCTGGAGCTTGTCGCCATTTTTGAATGTCAGGCCCTTGCCGGTGTTTTCAAAGCGCAGGGTGACTTTGTTGCCCTCGGTTTGCTGGCCGACGTAGGTGGGTCCGTAGATCGGGAGGTTCTGGCCGTAGGCGAGGTTGAAGGCGGCGCGGGCGGCGCGGGTGGCGTAGGAGGACTTCATCGGCGGATGGAGCCCCGGGCTGAGGTCCGAGCAGATCGCCATGGCGGTCTTCGGGGTGGTTTTGAGGATGCGCAGGAAGTATTCGCGGTAAGTGCCGTCTCTAAGTCCCGGGGGTTTGTCTGGGAGCGGAGCAAATGGCTCGGCAAGACGGTTGAGCGGGTTGTCGTAGTTGAACGCGCAGCCGCCGGCGCTGGGTTTTTGGATGAACACCCAGGGGAGGTCCTGGCCCCAGTCCTTGCGCCACCCTTGGATGAGGGCGTTCATGATCTCGGTCTGGTCGGGGCCGTCGATGCTGCAGGTGTTTTCGCCCTGGTCCCAGAGGACGCCGCGGATCGCGTACGGGATGGCCGGACGGATGTGTTGGTCAAAAAACTTGCCCACGACGTGGTGGGCGAGGCTTGGCATGCCCGGCTCGGCGGGCGCGGCGGGCTTGGTGGCAGGGTCGCTGGCTTTGGGGGATTTCTCCCATTCCGCGAGGGTTCTCGCGTAGCGCTCCTTAAGGCCGGGGAGAACCTCCTTGGCGTAACGCGCGAGGCCCGCTTGGCAGGCTGGGTCCGCCTTGAGGTGCTCCGGGGTGAGCCAATAGGTCGTCGACGAGCCA
>JBILQA010000312.1:0-3553 GCA_044373535.1 Akkermansiaceae bacterium
CGCCCCATGGTCCCTGCGCGCACGCCCCGGCGCCACCGTCTCACTCCCCACCAGCTGGGACGAACTCCCCACCCTCATTCCCGCCAACCTCACCCTCGCCACCATTCAGCCCGCCATCCCCCTCGAATGGGCCAACGCCCTCGCCTCCCGCGACTCCATTCCCCTCACCCTCCTCAAGGAGCTCGGAATCAAACTGAGCCGCTAGGCGCCAAGCAATCCCCGCAATCCCGTCAATCCTTCTTCAACTCCTTCAAGGTCCACGGCGCCTGCCGGTCCTTGGTGGCGGCGTGAACCTTGGCCACCTCGTCCTCCGTGACCGGCGCCGCGTCGTTTGACCATGAGTGGCGCACGAAGGTGAGCACATCGGCGATGTTGGCGTCGGTCATCTCCGCCACGGCCGGCATCATGGAGTTGATCTCCGCCTTGCCCGGCACTTGGACCGGACCGGTTAGGCCGTGGAGCACGATGCGCACCGGCAGCGAAGGATCGCCGGCAATAACCGTGGATCCATCCAGCGGAGGAAACGCCCCTTCCGCCCCGCGGCCGTCATTCTGGTGGCATCCCGCACAGGTCCGCGCGTACACCGCCGCGCCGCGCTCCAACTGATCGGCCGCAGGGGTGAACTGCTTGACCGCCACCTTCGCGTTCATCGCCGCCTTGAGCTCTTTGGCCAACTCGGACTCATCCTTCTCAATCCGCGCCACCACCCCGGGCGCGTGGCTCACGCCAAACGCCGCAATCGCCGCCTTGTAGACCGGGTTGTTCGAATTGCCCTCCGCATCGTCCAGCCCCGCCAACAAAAACCCTGCCGCATGCCGCGCTGCGGCCGCCGCATAACAACGCCCAAGCACCACTCCACGCCGCAGCTTCGCCTGATTCTTGTACCATCCTTGCAACTGCCGCCCAAGCGCCTCGTCGGCGGGCAGCCGCGCCGCTCGGATCATCCACTCGCGGATCACAAACGCATCGTCTTCCTTTCGCGGATCAAACTCGCACGCCTGCTCCAGCGGCCAGAGCGCCAGCGCCGCACGCCGTTGCGCCGCCTTCGGGTGCTTCACCATCTCGCCTAACATGGCCAGCCCCTCCTTCGAATCCCCCTGGAAATATCCCAGCTCACTGAGCGCATACAGCGCATGGATCCCAAACTCACCGCTGGCCGCAGCCTTCAACGCCGGGATCAAATCCTTGCGCCCACCGTCGGCGATCAGCCGCTGCGCATTCAGCCGCCTAACAAGGCTGGGGTCCGCCAGCCGCGCAACCAGATCGCTCGCGGCCTTCACCGGCTTGCCACCCTTTGGCTGGATCCGGTAGATCCGACCCATTGCCTTTTCGCGCAGCGGGGTGACGTAGGCGCCGCCCTTGCCGCGCTCCACCTTGGTCTTCTCATAGGGCGCGCCCGGCCGGTTATGTTGGACGATGATGTTATACCAGTCAGCCACCCAGACCGCGCCGTCCGGACCGGTCTCGGCAGCCACCGGGGCAGACCACGCATCCGAACTTGCGTACAGGTTGTTGCCCTCGAAATCCGCGCTGAAGTCCGCATCCTTGCTATCTAGCAGACCAACCGTCACCAAGTGCCCGGTCGGCTCACACACAAAAGCCGCCTTGTTCCACCAGACTTCCGGAAACAACCGCGCCGTATATATCCCATGACCCGCCCCGGCCGTGTAGTTGCGCGACTTCGCGCGCAGCCGCCCATCACCCAGCGGCTCAAGCGGCGGCTCCCACCCGTCCGAGCCCTGCACATCCAAGGTCACCGGAAACACCTGCGACTGCTTCGTCGTCCGGATCGTCTCGCCACCATCGCCCACCACCTGCCAGCTCGGCTGGCGGTTGGCCGTCGAGCCTAGCAGGTCAAACTGCTCGGTGAAGCCGAGGCCCCACGTGTTGTTAGTCGTCTTACCAAGGTACTCGACCTTTGAGCCATCTGGCAAAAACCGGAACGGACCGGTGTCAAACTCCAGCGGCTTGCCGCCCACGTTCCCCTTGAATCCAACCACCCCGATGGTGGCATAGATCCAGCCGTCAAAGCCACGCCGCATGTTGGAGACCCCCGCATGGGTGTCGCGGGTGTTGAACCCGTCGATTAAGACCACCCGTTCATCCGCCTTGTCATCCCCGTTGGTATCCTTGAGGAACACAATCTGGGTGCCGGCCATGACGATCAACCCGCCTTTGGCGTGCACCAAGGCGGCGCCCAACGTCAGCTTGTCGGCAAACACCGTGAACTTGTCCGCCTTGCCGTCCCCATTGGTGTCCTCGCAGATCTTGATCCGGTCGTTGCCACCACCGACGTTGTTAGGATAGTCGATCGCCTCAACCACCCACAACCGGTCGCGCTCGTCCCAGCAAATCGCGATCGGGCGCACCACATCCGGCTCGGCGGCAAAAAGCGAAATCTCGAAGCCAGGCGGTACTTGGGCGCGCCTGAGTGTCTCCTGCGGGCTGAGCGGCTCCTGCACCTTGGCTACCGGCACCTCGCTCTTGTAGCGCTCGGGCAACAGCGGCGTCTCGTACTTCAGCGGCGGCAAAACCGCTGGTTTGAATTCCTCACCAGCAGCCCAGCGGATCCCCCGGGCCAACAAATCCTGGAACGCCTCGAGATTCCAACAACGCTCGTCGTGCCCATGCGCGGTGTAGAACACCCGCCCCTTCCCCTGCTGGCGCACCCACGTCCACGGCTCCTCGCCGTGGCGCTGAAGCACCGTGATGTCCTTTGTCAAATCCTGGTGCTGATAGGTCTCATCCCAAGTCTCGAAGGCCACAAAACCCTTCATCGTGGGATGCTCCGGCGCCACCACCCGGGCGGTCATCATCCCATCGCCATGCTTGTCGATCTTCCCGCCAACCAAAGCCGCCCAGCCGGGAGTTCCCTTGAAACACGCCGACCCGCAGTGCACCGGCACCAGCCCGCCGCCGTCGCCAACAAACCCGTTGACCGCCGCAAGCTGCTCGTCGGTGATCTTCTGGTGGTTGGCGTAGACCAACACCACGTCGAAGCGCGCCAGGTTCTCCTTGGTCAGCGCCTCCATGCGCTTCTCATACGTTAGGTTGATCCCACGGTGGCCGCACACCTCCTTGAGGATCTTGTAGCGCTCGATTGGCTTGTGACCCGCGTCATCCCCGAAAAACAGCATCTCGATGTTGCGCTCCTCGGCCGCCACCACCGGACCACCCAATCCAAGCGCCATGGCCAGCAGCGTCCAGAGCCAAACAAACCTTCTCCCAGCAAACATTGCCCCATCATTCAAGCCTGCCGCCCCTTGGAAAGAAGAATCCTTGCCACGGCAGGGCCCACACTGCCCCTCCGGTTTTGGGAGTGCAAATCCCCTCCGGCTAGCTAACGTCCGCCCCGATGAGAGCGACGACTGGGATTTTCCTCGGAATGGTGTTAGGCGCGGCCAACCTGCTTGCCGCGGCCAGCGGGCCGGTGCAGGTGGCTGTCAATGGCGACCCGAACAACCTAACAACCCGCGGCTACTACCGCATCCTCAAGGAAACCTCGGGCACCCGCGGGATCCAGCTTGAGTGGTTAGCCATCGCCGCCGGCCAC
>JBILQA010000313.1:0-3544 GCA_044373535.1 Akkermansiaceae bacterium
CATTCCGACTTTGTGGTCAAATTCCCCCATTCTGAACGCCCGAACACGCCAAGACCTCCCACCTCCCCCCGCCGAAGCTCTCACGAGCTTCGCTACAATGCCAGCGACTCCCCACCGCTTCATTAGCCCAGCCTAGCTCTCAATCCCAATACCCCTTCGCGTCCTTCCCAGCTTTGCGGTCACCCCCCTCCCCGCTTGTGAAAATTTTCACAAAGCACTTGCGGCGCCCCCGGCCGCGCGCCACAAATGGCGCGCCGAGCTGGGGGGTTTCCGCCCCGCCGGCCGTCGATTTGCCCAGTCCATGAAGACCACGACCGCCTACGAGGTTCCCGATAGCGCCGCCAAGGCCAGCGCCGCCGCGAGCGATTACAACGCGGAGACCACTGACATGGTCGGCGAAAAGATGATCCTCAACATGGGCCCGTCCCATCCCGCCACCCACGGCGTGCTGCGGCTCATCCTTGAACTCGACGGCGAAGTCATCTCCAAGGCCGATCCCGACGTCGGGTTCCTCCACCGCGGCGACGAAAAAATCGCCGAAAGCATGCACTACAACCAGTTTGTCCCCTACACGGACCGGTTGGACTACCTGGCGCCCTTGGCCAACAACGTCGCCTACGCCTGCGCCGTGGAAAAACTCATGGGCTGGACCCTGCCGCCGCGCGGCCAGGCGGTCCGCGTCATCGCCTGCGAGCTCGCCCGCATCTCCGCCCACATGCTTGGCGTCGGCGTTTGCGCCATGGACGTCGGCGCCATGACCGTCTTCCTCTACACCTTCACCGAGCGCGAAAAGGTCTATAACCTCTGCGAACAGCTAACTGGCGCGCGCTTCACCACCTCCTACACCCGCGTCGGCGGACAACTCCGCGACCTCCCGCCCGGCTTCACCGACAACGTCCGCACCTTCCTCTCCGAGTGCGAGGTGACCATCGACGAAATCTCGCGCCTGCTCGACCGCAACAAGATCTTCATCGACCGCATGCAGGACGTCGGCGTCATCTCCCAACAGGACGCCATCGACTGGGGCCTAACCGGCCCTAACCTCCGCGCCTCCGGCGTCCCGCGCGACCTGCGCAAGGACAGCCCCTACCTCGGCTACGAGAACTACGACTTCGACATCCCGATTGCCTCCGAGGGCGATTGCTACGCGCGCTACCAGCTGCGCATGGAGGAAATGCGCCAGTCGATCCGCATCCTGCGCCAGGCGATGGACACCCTGCCCAGCGGCCCGGTCAACCTGGTCGACCCGAAAAACATCCTGCCTAACAAGGAGAAGGTGCTCATGAGCATGGAAGAGCTCATCCATCACTTCATCGTTTCCACCCAGGGGATCGACGCGCCGGCCGGCGAGGTCTACTTCGGCGCGGAAAACCCCAAGGGCGAGCTCGGCTTCTACATCCACTCCAAGGGCGGCGGCGTCCCCAACCGCCTGAAGATCCGCTCGCCCTCCTTTATCAACCTCTCCATCGTCTCGGAACTCCTTCCTGGACACATGGTTTCGGACATCCCCGCCATCCTCGGCTCGCTGGATTTCGTCATGGGCGAGTGCGACCGGTGATATTCCACCAGGAATAGAAAGATCCCTTCGATTACTCAGCTCGAAAAGCTCGTTAAATAGCCATGTCTGTCTCGCCCCTCGACGCTAGCGTCGCCTCGCCCGAAACCCCCGGCTCGAAGTTCTTTCCCGCCTTCGCCCCCACTGCGGAGTTGGAGGCTGAAGCCGTGCAGCGCCTCGCCCAGTTTCCCGACGCCAACCAGCGCTCCGCGGTCCTGCCGCTGCTCCACTTCATCCAACACCACCACGGGTTCATCTCCGCGGAGGCCATCGATTGGGTGGCCGCCCGCCTGGGCCTCACACCCATTAAGGTGTTGGAGGTTGTCACCTTCTATCCGGGCTTCCGTCAGTCCGCCCCCGGGCAGTTCCACATCCGCGTCTGCCGCACGCTCTCCTGCGCCATGGCCGGCTCCTACGAGCTCATGGACAAACTCTGCGAGCTCACCGGCATCGACCGCTCCCACTCCGACTCCCACCACCACCCGGTGGCCGTCTCGCCCTGCGGCAAGTTCTCCGTCGAGTTCGCCGAATGCCTCGCGTCCTGCGGCACCGGCCCGGTCTGCCTGGTCAACGACGACTTCCACGAGGCCATCACCGCCGAAAAGGCCGCCGAATTGCTGGCCAGCTGCCCATCCTCAACGCCGGGCCACTGAGCCATGCCCACTTCCCAACCTCTTCTTTTTCCCGTGAGCGACGCGACCATCACCTACAAGCCCGGCAAGCAACCGCATCCGCGGGAACACCGCCTGATCTTCAAGAATGTCGACCGCGTCGGCTGGGATACCACCATCCAGCGCTACCAGCAGGATGGCGGCTATGAGCAGCTCAAGACCGCCCTTGGCATGGCCCCGGGCGCCGTCACCGATGAGGTCAAAAAATCCGGCTTGCGCGGCCGCGGCGGCGCCGGCTTCCCGACCGGCGTCAAGTGGGGCTTCATCCCGCCTAACAACACCAAGCCGGTCTATCTGATCTGCAATGCCGACGAGTCCGAGCCCGGCACCTTCAAGGACCGCTACATCCTCCACCAGGATCCCCACCAGCTCATCGAGGGGATGGTTATTTCCTGTTACGCCGTCGGCGCCCACACCGCCTACATCTATATCCGCGAGGAGTTCCCCGAGGCAGCCATCACCATGGAGCGCGCCATCGCCGAGGCCCGCGCCGCCAACTTCGTCGGCAAGAACGTGTTAGGCTCAGGCTTTGACGTCGACATCTTCGTCCACCGCGGCGCCGGCGCCTACATCTGCGGCGAGGAAACCGGCCTGATCGAGTCGCTCGAAGGCAAGCGCCCGTACCCGCGCATCAAGCCGCCGTACTTCCCGGCCGCCCTGGGCCTCTACATGGCCCCAACGATCGTCAACAACGTCGAGTCGCTCTGCCACGTAAAGCACATCATCCAGATGGGCGGCGACGAGTACGCCAAGCTCGGCGTGGCCCGCAACACCGGCACGCGCATCCTCTGCGTTTCCGGCGACGTCAAACGCCCCGGCTACTATGAGGTGGAAGTCGGCAAGCTCACCATGGGCGAGCTCCTCAATGACGTCTGCGGCGGTCCCAAGGACGGCCGCTCGTTCAAGGCAGTCATCCCCGGCGGATCGTCATCGAAAATCCTCCGCTGCGACGAGTCGTTCAAACTCAAAAACCCGGACGGCTCCGAGCGCCTCCTCGGGTTCTTCGACATCCAGATGGACTTCGACACCCTCGCCGCCTGTGGCTCCATGGCCGGCTCCGGCGGCGTCATCGTCCTCGATGACTCACGGAAAATCTCCTGGGTCCTCAACAACATCAACCACTTCTACGCCCACGAGTCGTGCGGCCAGTGCACCCCGTGCCGCGAGGGCAGCATGTGGATGAAAAAAATCTCCGACCGCATCGTCACCGGCGACGCCTCCCCGGAGGACATCTCCACCCTCGAGTCCGTCGCCTACCAAATCGACGGCCGCACCATCTGCGCCTTCGGCGAGGCCTCCTCATGGCCCGTCGAGGCCA
>JBILQA010000314.1:0-3542 GCA_044373535.1 Akkermansiaceae bacterium
ATTTCCCGCTGCAACTAACCGCATCGAGATTACTTGGTTCAAGGACGGTGGCTTCATCGGTAAGGATGTCACCCTACACTTTCAAGTTCCCGCCAACTACACCGGCCCCGGCACGGTTGATATCGGCCTCTCGGTTGATGGCGCTCAAGACGTTGCCGCTACGAGCGTGGCAGTCAACACGGTTGGCACCACGGTCAGGATGGTCGAAAATTTCGTCGATGGCACGGCGTCGGATAGCGGGACGACCGCGCGCACGGTCAACTGGGTGGCGGGAAGCCCGCTGCTGGCATGGTCAGGGACTACCCCGGGGATCGGCAGCACCCCCGATCGCGCCACTATTGACCTGACCAGCAGTTCAAGTTCAGGCAGCTACTTCGTTGACTTCAACCAGAACCTCAACCTTAACAAGATCATCGTGAACATGGCCGGCACGGTCGACTACCGCCTCGGCACGAACACCCGGCGGACGATCACCTGGGCCGCCCGCGGGGCTACCAGTGCTTCCCTGGAATTCATCAAGTCGAGCGCCAACCCGCTGCGCAACTACTTCACGGCCAACTCGACGCTCGACACCGACCTGTATGTGAAGTTCTCCCACCAAGGGTCCAAGGAGAGCGTGTTTGGCGGCATCGTCACCGGCAGCGGTAAGCTCACCGTGGATTACTTCAACAACGTCAACAGTTCGACGAGCGCAACATTGGGTTACACCCTGATTGGCACGGCCGGCGACGCGGCCAGCACCCACACCGGCGGAACCCGCTTGGTGCTTAGCGCCGGCACGGTGACGACGAGCAACTTCCCATTCCGCGCCGCCAAGACCAACGCGTTTGGAACAGGCCCGCTGGAGCTCAACAAAGTGCGGCTTGACCTATTGACCTTCGGCCAGTCCGTCGGCGGGCTGGCGGATGGCGCCAATGGCAGCGTTATCACCGACACGAGCAGCGCCACGACCAACTCGAGCACCACCGGCCTGACCCTAAACTTCCCCCTGTCCGCCGGCACCCAATCATTCAGCGGCCAAATCAACGACGGCACCACGCGAAAAATTTCCCTGACGAAATCCGGCACCGGCACCCAGATTCTGACCACCACCCAGGGCTACACCGGCGCCACACTGATCTCCGGCGGCATTCTGCGCATCAATGGCTCACTCGCCGCCGCCAGCGCCGTGACAGTCCAGGTCAACGGCACCCTCAGCGGCACCGGCACGGTCAATGGCTCGGTGAGCAACAGCGGCACCATCGCTCCGGGCGCCTCGGTCGAATCCCTCGACCTCGGCGCGACCACCATGGCCGCCGGCTCGCGTTTGGAAACCGAGATCGCCAACTGGAACGGTACGACCCCGGGGACCGACTGGGACGTCATGAACTGCACCAGCTTGGCATTCGCCGGCACCCAAGCGAGCCCTGTGACGCTCACTCTCGTGCCCCTTGCTTTGGTGAATTTTTCCGAATCCTCCGCAAGAACATTCACCGTCGCCACCTCCCTGAGCAACATCACCGGCTTTGTCGCTAATGCCGTGGTCATCGACTCCAGCGCCATGCCTGGCACCGGCACGTGGACCGCCCAAATCAGCTCCTCAGGGAAGAACCTCGAGGTCACCTACACCCCTCCGTCGTCTAACATCCCCCCGACATTCAATGGCTACGCAGTCAGTACCGCCTATCAAACCGCAGTCAGTATCTCGCTCACCAAGATGCTAGCCGGGGTGGTTGACCCTGATGGCGATAGCTTCAGTGTGACGGCCGCGGGCCCGGCCAGTGGCCAGGGCGGCAGCGCCGTGCTGGGTGCCAAGGTCATCCTTTACACCCCACGCAGCGGTTTTTCCGGGACTGACACCTTCAGCGTCACCCTCACCGATGCACGCGGAGCGTTCACCATAGGCACCGTGACGGTCACGGTGGGGGCCAACCCCGACGTTGGCGGCTCTCAAGGCAGCAACGTTGCTACCATGACCCTCGTTGATGGCCACTCCAACCTTCGCTTCCGGGCCATTCCCGCCACCAGCTATCTCCTCCAGCGCTCGGTCGATGGCATGGTCACGTGGGAGAATGTCGCAACGCTGCAAACCGACTCAACCGGCGTCATCAATTGGTCGGATCCAGGTACCTATCCGAGTGCCTTCTATCGTTTTCGTCAGCCATAATTCCTCATCCCTTTATGCGCGTTCTCCTGTTTCTGCTCCTGTCAGCTGCGTCGGCCCCGGCCGCGGTTACCTATTCGCAGCTCTTCACGGTTAATACCGTCATCCCTGACAACCAAATCGGGGGGCTGCTCAACACTCAGACGATCACCACGGAGATCACCTCCATCACCGCAGTCAATGTCACCTTGAACATGTCCGGTGGCTGGAATGGCGATCTCTATGTCTACCTTGCACACGATAGCGGCTTCACCGTGCTACTCAACCGCATTGGCTCGACGAGCGGGGATATTTTTGGTTCCGGTTCGTCTGGTTTTTCCGTCACATTTGGCGACGACTGGGATGATGTGCATACCGGTGCGTTCGATGACGGAACGCCGGTCAGCGGCTTTTTTTCCCCAGATGCCCGGAATGTTTCTCCCTTCAGCGTTACCGACGCGAGCAATCGCACCGCCTTCCTGTCTTCCTTCACTGGGCTGAACGGTGGCGGCACCTGGGAACTCTTCCTCGCCGATGTCTCCGGCGGTGATGTTACCACACTGAATAGCTGGGGCCTCGAAATCTCGGGCATCGCCGAGGATCCACCCGAAGATCCACCCGAGACTCCAACCAATAATACCAACGGCTCCATCCCCGAACCCAGCGTCATCGTCCCCTTCGCTGCACTTTTCGTCGTCGCCCTCTCCCGTCGCCAGCGCCCCGCCTGCTCCTGAGTGGGGCCGTTTGAGGCGGCGGTTTGGCGTCGCGACACACCAACGGTCCTGCGCCAGATGGACGTTGAGATGGTGGCTTTGGGTGATGGGGGCAGCGGATGTCAACCTTCGTGGCTTTGTGGATTTGTGTGAGGGAGTCCCCCGAGGAGGGAAAGAATGCTGTCGAGGTTGACGGGTTTGACGAGGTGGGCGTCGAAGTCGGCGAGTTGTGAGAGTTGGCGGTCCTGGGATTGTCCGTAGCCGGTCATGGCGACGATGAGCGAGGAGGTGAGACCGGCATGGCGCATGGCACGGCAGGCTTGGTAGCCATTGAGTTTGGGGAGACCGATGTCGAGGAGGACGACGTCTGGGTGGTGGAGAAGGGCAAGGTCGAGTGCTTGCTGGCCATCGTGGGCGGTGAGGAGGTGGTGGCCTTTGAGGCGGAGGAGTTGGGTCATGCTTTCGGCGGCATCGAGGTTGTCATCGACGACGAGGATGCGCAGCGGCGTGGTGGTTGATTGGGTGGGTGGGTCGGGCGGTTCGGGGAGGTCGCGGGGGGCGGCGGGGATGGCGGGGAGGCGTACGGTGAACTCGCTGCCGTGGCCGCGGCCGGCGCTGTGAACATCCACGCTGCCGCCGTGCAGGTGGACAAGGCTGCGGACCAGCGAGAGGCCAAGGCCAAGGCCGCCCTCGCTGCGGTCGATGGT
>JBILQA010000315.1:0-3533 GCA_044373535.1 Akkermansiaceae bacterium
GCGCCGGGAGGAAATCTGCAACGCGCGCAGGCCGCCCGGGTGCAATTTGCCAATCATCCCAGCACGCGCACTTCGTCGGCCTGGACGCAACGGACGAGGAGGCCATTTTCGCGCACGAGCAATTCGCCGGCATCACCTAGGCCGACGACCTCGCCTTGATGGTTTTGGCCGCTGGTAGTGAAGCGGATGTTTTTGCCCGTCAGGGCGCAACGCGAGCGCACGGAGTCCATCAGGGCGGCAAAATCGGTGGCGCAATCATCCGCCCCCAGAAGCACACCGCGGATTGCCGCGGCAAGCACCCACTCGCGATCCCAGCGGCGGCCGGACTGCTGCTGCAGCGAGGTGGCGGTGTCCGCGAGCTCCGCTGGAAATTCACTGCCGTTGACGTTGATGCCGATGCCGACGACGACAAACTCGGTGGCCGCCTCGACGAGGATGCCCGCCACTTTGCGTCCGGCAACCAGCACGTCGTTGGGCCACTTGATCGCGCCAGCCAGCCCGGCGCGCTCAACGACCTGGCAAACCGCCAGGCCGGCGGCCAAGGCGAGGCGCGGCCACAGCGGACGCGCGAAGTCGGGACGCAAGAGGAGCGAGAACGCGAGCCCGTCGCCGGCTCCGAGATGCCATGGCGAGCCGCGGCGGCCGCGGCCATGGCTCTGGCGTTCAGCGCCCACGATCGTCCCATGGGGAGCGCCCGCGCGGCCAAGCGCGGCGGCCGCGTCATTGGTGGAGGCGGTTTCCTCGTGCCATTGGAGACGCGCGGCGAGCTCAGGCGCAAGCGCGGCGAACAAGGAGAGATCAAACGGCGTCCCGGGCTTCATCGCGACTCCCTCTCCGGGAGGAAATCCATGGAGACATCCCAGGCCTTGGCCGAGTGGGTAAGCGCGCCGACGGAAATCTCATCCACCCCGGTTTCCGCGATGCCCCGGACGGTCTCCAGGGTGACCCCGCCGCTGGCTTCCAGGCGCGGGCCGAGCGGCCCGCGCAGCGCCACGGCCTCGCGCATTTCGGCGAGCGTCATGTTGTCCAGCAGAAGGATGTCGACGCCGCGGAGGTGCAGGAAGCGCTCGACCTGCTCAAGGCTGTCGGCCTCAAGCTCAACCAGCAGCGTCGGCTTGGCCGCCTTCAGACGGGTGATCGAGCGTTGCAGCCCGTCCGGTCCGGCCTCGACCAGCAGGTGGTTGTCCTTAACCATCGCCCGATCATACAGGCCGATGCGGTGGTTGCTGCCGCCGCCGGCGCGAACCGCCTGTTTTTCAAGCTCGCGCCAGCCGGGCAGCGTCTTGCGCGTGTCGAGAATCCTCACGCCGGTGCCGGCCACCGCCTCAACGTAGCGCCGCGTCAGGGTGGCGATCCCGCTGAGATGCTGCACAAAATTGAGCGCCACGCGCTCTGCGGACAAGATCGAGCGGGCATTCCCGCGCACCTCCATGATCACCTCCCCGGCGTCCAGGGGACTCCCGTCCTGACGCACCACATCGACCACCAAATGCGCGTCAACGGCCGCAAACACCTGCCTGGCCACCTCCACCCCGGCGAGCACGCCCGCCTCGCGCGCCACCACCGCCGCGCGCGCCTGACGGTCGGCCGCCACGAAATATTCCGCCGTCACGTCCCCGGGGCCGATGTCCTCCGCCAGCGCCAACTGGATCAATGTCTCAAGGTGCTTGCGGTGCATGCCTTCGCGTAACATGGACAGGGCGCAGAAATCCAGCCCGAGCTTGCGCACCCTACTCCCCGACCACGCTCACCACCAGCTGGCGCACATGCCCGGCCCGCCGGTGCTCAAACAAAAACACCCCCTGCCAGGTCCCCAGCGCCAGGCGCCCGTCCACCACTGGAATCACCTCGCTGGTGCGCGTCAGCGCCATCCGGATGTGGCTTGGCATATCATCGGGCCCTTCTGCCGTGTGCCGGAAATAGTCCGCATCCTCGGGCACCAGCCGGTCAAAAAACGCCTCGAGGTCATGCCTCGCGCTCGGGTCCGCGTTTTCCATGATCACCAGGCTCGCGCTGGTGTGGCGGACAAACACCGTCGCCACTCCCGTGCGGATTCCGCTTTGGGCTACTATTCCCGCAATCTCGCGCGAGATCTCATAGGTCCCCTTGCCCCGGGTCCGCACCTCAAATCCCTGTGTCGCTGCCGCCATTGCGCTCTTCCTCGCCCGATTCCCGACCCCGCGCAATCCCAATCGCTCCCCTGAAGCTTAGTCAGTTCCCCTTGGCCGCCGAGAATTTTCCGCCGTCGCGGCGGCCCACGGTTGCACCCGCGCGCGCAAGTCGCTACGCTGACCCGTAACAAGCTCATGCTCATGCTCAGACCCCTCTTTTGCGGCCTCCTCGCCCTCTTTTGCTGGACTCTCCAGGCGGCCTCCGGACAGACCGCGGAGATTGTCGTTGGACGGCCAGTCCATATTACCATCCAGGGGGTTCCAACCGAGGAAGCGCAGCGCGTCACGGCCAGTTACGTGGTTGCCAGCGACGGGACGATCAACATGCCCTACATCGGCCCAGTCCGCGCCAGCGGGCTGAGCACCTCCTCGCTGGCCAGCGCCATTGAAGCGGCCTACCGCAACAAAGGGATTTTCACCACGCCGACGATCCAGGTCGTTTCCGGGGAACTTGGCAAAAACCTTGCGGAAAGCGTTGTGACCGTCGGCGGCAGCGTGCGCCAACCCGGTGCAGTCAAGTTTGTCCCCGGCCTGACGCTCTACCAAGCCATCGCCAACCGGGGCGGCGCCAATGAGTTTGGTGCCATGCGCCGGGTCAAGGTGCACCGCGCCGGCACCTTGCGCGTCTATGATTGCACCAAGCCGGCGGGCCAGAACTTCCCCCTCAACCCGGACGATACGATTGAAGTTCCGGAAAAAACCCCCTTCGGCACCTAGCCGAAGCATGGCCGGGCCTTGATCACGCCACGCCGTGTGATAGTTTCCGATGTTGCCGTTTCCCCCAACCCACTGCCATGATCCGCCGCTGCGCCCTTCTCCTGCTTCCGGCTGCCACGCTCTGCCTGCTTGGCCCATTGGCACACGCCCAGATCGCCGCGGGTCGACCGGTTCAGATCTCCATCCTTGGCGTGCCGCCCGAGGAGGCCCAGCGCGTCAACGGCAGCTATCCGGTTTCCCCCAGCGGCACCATCAACATGCCCTACATCGGCGAAGTCCGCGCCGCCGGCATGAGCGCCTCGGGCCTGGCTAGCAGCATCCAGAACGCCTACAAGAGCGCCGGAATTTTCACCACCCCGACCGTCCAAGTCGTTTCCGAAGACCTTGGTGCCGCTCTCGTCGAAAACGTCATCACCGTCGGCGGCTCGGTCCGCACCCCAGGAGCGGTCAAGTTCGTCCCCGGCATGACCCTCTACCAAGCCATCAGCAATCGCGGCGGCGCCACCGAGTTCGGCGCCATGAACCGCGTCCTCGTCCACAGCGGCGGCACGCTGCGCGAGTACGACTGCACCAAACCCCAGGCCCAAAACATCGCGCTCAAGCCCAATGACACCATCGAAGTGCCTGAGAAAAACTGGCGCGGCC
>JBILQA010000316.1:0-3513 GCA_044373535.1 Akkermansiaceae bacterium
ATCGCCCCCGGCATCATCAAGCGCAAGTCGGTGTCGGTGCCGGTGCAGACGGGCATCATGTCCATTGACGCGATGATTCCCATTGGCCGTGGCCAGCGCGAACTCATCATTGGTGACCGTTCGACGGGCAAGACGACCATCGCGGTGGACACCATCATCGCCCAGGCCAACCAGAACAAGGCCGCCGCGGAAGGCAAGCTCAAGGACTACAAGCCGCTCTACTGCGTGTACGTGGCCATCGGCCAGCGCCTCGCCAACGTGGCGCGCACCATCAAGACCCTCGAGGACGCCGGCGCCATGGACAGCACCATCGTCGTGGTGGCATCCGCTTCCGACTCCGCCTCCATGCAGTACCTCGCCCCGTACGCCGGTTGCGCGATGGCGGAATACCTCATGGACCAAGGCCAGGACGTGCTCATCGTTTATGATGACCTTTCCAAGCACGCGGTTGCCTACCGCCAGGTGTCGCTGATTCTGCGCCGCCCATCCGGCCGCGAAGCCTACCCGGGCGACGTCTTCTACCTCCACTCCCGCTTGTTGGAGCGCTCCGCCCGTCTATCCGACGCGGAAGGCGGCGGCTCGCTAACCGCCCTGCCGATCATCGAGACCCAGGCCGGCGACGTGTCCGCCTACATCCCGACCAACGTCATCTCCATCACCGACGGCCAGATCTTCCTGGAAACCGACTTGTTCTATCAGGGCATCCGCCCGGCGATCTCCGTCGGTCTCTCGGTGTCGCGCGTCGGCAGCGCCGCGCAGACCAAGGCGATCAAGAAGGTCTCCGGCACGACCAAGCTCGACCTCGCCCAGTTCCGCGAACTGCAGGCCTTCGCCCAGTTCGGCAGCGACCTGGACCCGGCCACCAAGGCCAAGATCGAGCGCGGCCAGCGCATCGTTGAGCTCTTCAAGCAGAACCAGTACAGCCCGGTTCCCCTGGAGCTCGAGGTTGCCGTCCTCTTCGCTATGCAGAACGGCTACTTCGACAGCGTCCCGGTCAACCGGGTCAAGGAGTGCCAGGCCGCCATGAGCGAGTTCCTCTCCACCCGCAAGACCGAGCTGCTGCAGAAAATCGCCGACGAAAAGGCCCTCAGCGACGAAATCGTCTCAGGCCTCAAGGCCGCCCTCGACGACTTCAAGGGATCCTGGAAGTGAAGTTGATGTTGTCCGCCGGGATAACTGTTAACCAAGCGCAAAACTCCTCTAACTAAACAACATGGCCACCCTTCGGGATATTCGACGCCGCATCAAGTCGATCAAAAGCACCTCGCAGATCACCCGCGCGATGCAGATGGTCGCGGCCGCGAAGATGAAGAAAGCCCAGGACCAGGCGGTGGCCGGGCGCGACTACGCAGCCCTGCTCAACCAGGTGCTGCGCAACCTCAAGGCCAAGGTCAACGAGGAGGCCCATCCGCTGCTGCAGAAGCGCGCCGGCACCCGCGAGCTGATGCTCGTCATCAGCACCGACAAGGGGCTGTTGGGCGCGCTCAACACCAACCTCGGCAAGCGCATCCGCTTGGAGACCAGCGACACGACCGAGTTTGTCACCGTCGGGCGCAAGCTGCGCACCGCCCTTGGCAAGGCTGGCCGCACCCTGATTGCCGACTTCGAGGTCAAGGACCCGGTGCCCTTTGACCAGGCCCGCCCGATCGCCAAGTTCCTCACCGAGAAGTTCCTCAGCGGCCAGTACGACCGCATCACGGTGGCCTTCACCAACTTCGTCAACACCCTCACCCAGGAGCCTTGGGTTAGCCAGTTGCTCCCCATCGACGCCGGCAAGCTCGCTGAAAAGCAGGACTACGAAGGTGTCAGCAAGGGCGACAAGCTCGAGACCGCCGCCGTGAGCGCCGACTATATCTTCGAGCCCGCCCCAGAGGAGGTCCTCAACACGCTGCTGCCGCTCTACGTGAACTTCCAGATCTATCAGATGTTGGTCGAGTCCCGCGCCTCCGAGCACTCCGCCCGGATGGTCGCCATGAAGAGCGCCACGGACAACGCCAAGGAAATCGTCAAGGATCTAACACTCGACTACAACAAGCTGCGCCAGGCAGCGATCACCGCCGAACTCCTGGAAATCACCACCGCCCAGAAGGTGATGGAGTGATTCGTTAGTTTGCTGAGTTCAGTTTCCGGTGTTCAGCGAACACGGGAGACGGGGCCGGCAAAACCAGAGTCCTCCACCTGAAAACTGAAAACTTCCCACCCGCAACCTTTTCCCACCATGAGCAACCAAGGAACCATCGTCCAAGTCATCGGCGCCGTCGTCGACGCCGACTTCTCCGCCGCCAGCAAGCTGCCGCAAGTTTACAACGCGCTTGAAGTGAACTATGAGTTCCAGGGCCGTGCGACCAACCTGGTGCTTGAGGTCCAGCAGCACCTTGGTGACGGATGGGTGCGCGCGGTGGCCATGACGACCACCGACGGGCTCAAGCGCGGGATGACCATTGTGGACCGCCGCAGCCCGATCACGGTGCCGGTGGGCTCGCAGGTGCTGGGCCGGATCTTCAACGTCACCGGCGACCTGGTGGACGAGAACGTGGCCATTCCGCATCCCGAGCAGCGCTCGCCGATTCACCGCCCGGCGCCGACGCTTGAAGAGCAGTCCGCCTCGGCGGAAATCCTCGAGACCGGCATTAAGGTCATCGACTTGATCTGCCCGTTCCTCAAGGGCGGCAAGGTCGGCGCCTTCGGTGGTGCCGGCGTGGGTAAGACGGTCGTCATCATGGAGCTCATCAACAACATCGCCAAGGGCCACGGCGGTTACTCCGTGTTCGCCGGCGTTGGCGAGCGCACCCGGGAAGGCAACGACCTTTACTGGGAAATGATCGAGTCCAACGTCATCGCCACCGAAAAGGACGAGCACGGCCACATCAAGCGCGATGCCAAGGGCAATCCCGTGCTGGCCGCCGGATCCAAGGTGGCGCTCGTCTACGGCCAGATGAACGAGCCGCCAGGAGCCCGTCTGCGCGTGGCGCTCTCCGCCCTGACCATGGCTGAGCACTTCCGCGATCAGGACAACCAGGACGTTCTGCTCTTCGTGGACAACATCTTCCGCTTCTCCCAGGCAGGCTCGGAGGTCTCCGCGCTGCTTGGCCGCACGCCGTCCGCGGTCGGCTACCAGCCGACGCTCTCCGAGGAAATGGCCGGTCTGCAGGAGCGCATCACCTCGACGAAAAAGGGCTCCATCACCTCGCTGCAGGCCGTCTACGTGCCAGCTGACGACCTTACCGACCCCGCGCCGGCTAACACCTTCGCCCACCTTGACGCGACCGTCGTGCTTGAGCGCGCGCTTGCCGAGCAGGCGCTGTTCCCGGCGGTTGACCCGCTTTCCTCCGTCTCCAAGGCGCTCGCGCCGGAAGTCGTCGGCGTCGAGCACTACCGGGTTGCCCGTGGCGTCCAGTCGGTGCTCCAGCGCTACAAGGACCTGCAGGACATCATTGCCATTCTCGGCATGGACGAGCTTTCCGACGAGGACAAGCTCACCGTGTTCCGCGCCCGCAAGATCCAGCGCTTCCT
>JBILQA010000317.1:0-3500 GCA_044373535.1 Akkermansiaceae bacterium
CGGTGCGGTTGGCGGCCATGCTCTCGAGGCGTGGGATCTCGTAGCGGAAGCCGTCGGTTTTCCACATGTCCGGATAGAGCCTCACCCACTCGTCGGCGTGGGAGAAGACGACCTCGGCGACCGGTCGCGGCAGCGGGAGCTCAAACATGCCAAGAAGGATGCGCTGGAGGTCGAGCGGGCTCTGGTGGGCCGGGTTGATCATCGCGAGGGACTCGGGCTTGGTGACAAGCAGGCGGCCAAGGGCGCGCAGGCGGTCGGTGCTGCCGGTGAGGTGCTTGGGGATGGCGGCGTCCAGGGTGCCCTTGCGGATCCACTCGAAGTAGACGAGCCGTCCGACGTTGGCCTTGAGGGCGATTTCAAGCCATTGGTCGTCGCGCAGGATAGACTCGAAGGCGGCCATGGCCTTCGGGTTGGATTCCATCTCCGGGAGGCTGCGCAGCGGGACGAGCGCGTTGAGGAAGGCGCTGAGGTGGACGTGGCGGTTCTGGTCCTTCTTGAAGGCAGGCAGCACCAGCGGGTTGGGGATCTTGTCCGGGTTGGCCTGCAGGTGGACGCCAAGCCAGACGGCGGCGTGGTCCTTTGGCTGGTTGAGCGCCAGGGCCAGCGCGGCGTTGGCGCCCTCCTTGGCCAACAGGTAGGTGGCCTCCAGGGTGCTGGCTTCCGGGTTGGGCCGGGGCTCTGGGAAGCGCTCGCGGAATTTCCGATAGTCGCTGACATCCATTTGCGGGTCCCAGTTTTCCTCGAGTGCGGCAAACAAGGTGTAGCCCTGCTCGCGGTCGAGGGTCTCGAAGGGGAACTGCGGGTGGGCGCGCAGCGTTTGGCTCACGCGGGCAAGGATGGCCTTGCGCTGGTCGCACGGGTTCGGGAAGGCGGCGGCAAGGGTGATCAAGGCGCTGATCTGCTTGTTGGGCGACGCGTTCTCCGCCTGGATGCGGGCAATCTCAAGCGGGATGGCCGAGCCGGCCAGCAGCGGAAGGATCGCCGGGCGCTTGGTGACCCAGGACGAGTAGGCCGCGACGATCGGGCCAAGCTCGTTGCCCTGGCGCCTGGCGAAGCCGTCGGCGAGTAGGGCAAGCGTCTGGTCGCTGTAGTTTTGCGCGCGGATCTGTGAGATTTGGAGTGTCTCGCTCTTGGAGGCGGCCGCCACGGTGATCGCCTCGGCGAGGTTCTTGAAGGTTTCGCCGTTGAGGCGGCTGTAGCGGTGGGCGTTGGTGAGCAACTCGCTGTGCAGGCCGGCCAGGGTGATGAGCGGCAGCGGCTTGAGGTTGAGCAGCTGGGTCAGGGTAGTGCGCATCTCGCGGCGGCTCATGTCGGGCAGCGCGGCGATCTTGGTCGCCAGATCGGCCGGGAACGAGTCGTTGAGGCGCAGGCGCACGTAGAGCAGCGCGCGGCGCGCACGGAAGGCCACCTCGGGGTCCGGCGCGTCCACCAGCGCCTCGAGCCGCGCCGTGTCATCCTGCGCCAGCGCCCGGAAAAACACCTCGCCCGCCTCGCGCTCAGCGAAATCCTCGCTCGTGAGCTTCGCCAGCGCCTCATCAAAGCTCAGCGCCGCTCTCGCCGGGAGCGCCGCAACGGCCAGCAACGCCACAAGCGCCAGGCGCAGGGCACGCGACAGGGAGGATCCTAGCCGCGCTGGGGCCATTGGGGATTCTAGATGCATGTTCACCGGCGGAGGATAGGCAGTTAAAATGTTGGAGTCAATTGCGCGCGCGGGCACGGACCGGCCGGATTTCGCCGCCGCCCGTAGCTGGATCTAGAAGCCATTGCCCTCTGGGCGCGGCTTCTGGACGGGGGCTGGCTTGTCCAAGACGGCGGGGATGGTTTTGGCCCATTCCTCAAGGACCTTGTTGATCTCGGCGCGCTGTTGCGGGTTGGCGTTGGCCTGTGAGAGGCCGAGGACAAGCGGCCGGAGGCTTGCGGCGGTTTGGTTCTCCGGCTTGATGCTGCGCAGCATCTCAGGTTGCTCGGCAAGCAGGCTGCCAAGCTCGGTGACCGCCCCGGGCTGGCCTGAGAGGCGCGTGGAAACCATCCGGTCAAGGTCGCCGGCGAGGAGGATCTGCAGGCACACGATGCGCGATGAATCGCCGCGCAGCCCGGCATCAAGCCACTCAGGCGTGTCGATGAGCACCTTGAGGGCGGCCATCTGCTTTGGGTGCGCCTGGCACTCGGCCAGCGTGCGGTAGGGCGCGAGGCTCTTGAGGAGCGCACCGCATTGCCCCCGCGGCCAGTTTTCCCCGTTGGGCAGGGGGAAGGCTTTCTCCATGGCCTCGGGGTGCTCGTTGAGCCACTCGCCAGTCCACTCGGCCGCCGCGGTGGACTCCTGCAGCAGCGAGAGGGCGAAGGCCTTGTTAGGCTGCGCGGCGTCCAAGAAGATGAGTGCCTCGAGCGGCAGGGACTCGACCTCGGGCGGTTCCTCGGTGAAGCGCTGGCGGAAGGTCCGGTAGCGGCCGCCATAGCTCTTCTTGGCCTTCGCGGTGGTGCAAAAGGTCTTGAAAAACAGGTAGCCCTCCTCGGCGCTTAACAGCGAGGTCGAGAAGCTGAGCGCGTCGTCGCGGTAGCGATTGACGGCGCGCAGCGCGGCGGCAAACGCCGGGCTCTCGCGCAGCTTCGGGTTCGCGTACTTGGTGGCCAGGATGATGAGCTTTTGGAGGATGTCGTTGGTGTTGGGCGACAGGCTCGCAAGCCATTGGTCGTCGCGCAGGATGGCCACGAAGGCGGCCATGGCCTTCGGGTTGGATTCCATCTCCGGGAGGCTGCTTGGCGGGACGAGCGCGTTGAGAAAGGCGCAAAGGTGGAGGCTGAATTGGGTCCTCGGCCGGGTTTGGCCGTTCGGGTTTTTTTGGAGCGCTGGCAGCACCAGCGTGTTGGGGATCTTGTCCGGGTTGGCTAGCAGGTGGGTGCCGAGCCAGACGGCGGCGTGGTCGTTAGGCTGGCTGAGCGAGAGGACCAGCGCGGCATTGGCGCCCTGCTTGTCCAACAGGTAGATCGCCTCGAGGGTGCTGGCGTCCGGTTTGGGCCGCGGCTCCGGGAAGCGCTCGCGGAATTTCCGATAGTCGCCGACATCCATCTGCGGGTCCCAGTTGTCCTCGAGTGCGGCAAACAGGTTGTAGCCCTGCTCGCGGTCGAGGGACTCGATGGGAAACTGCGGGTTGGCGCGCAGCGTTTGGCTCACGCGGGCAAGGATCGCCTTGCGCTGGTCGCACGGGTCCGGGAAGGCGGCGGCAAGGGTGATCATGGTGGTGATCTGCGGGTTGGGCGCCGCGTTCTCCACCTGGATGCGGGCAAGCTCAAGCGGGATGGCCGCGCCGGCCAGCAGCGGAAGGATCGCCGGGCGCTTGGTGACCCAGGACGAATAGGCCGCGATGATCGGGCCCAGCTCGTTGCCCTGGCGCCTGGCGAAGCCGTCGGCGAGCAGGGCGAGCGTCTGGTCGCTGTAGTTCTGCGCGCGGATCTGGGAGATTTCGAGTGTCTCGCTCTTCGAGGCGGCCGTCACGGTGATC
>JBILQA010000320.1:0-3482 GCA_044373535.1 Akkermansiaceae bacterium
ATCGCTGGCCATGACCCGCGCGACTCGACCTCGCTTGACGTCCCCGTGCCGGACTTCCGCGCCGGCCTGCGCGACGGCGTGGCGGGTCTGCGCCTCGGCCTGCCACGCGAATACTTTGCCGAGGGGATCGACCCGGCGGTGCGCGCGCGGGTCGACGCGGCCGTCCACGCGCTGGAGGCCGCCGGCGCAACGCTTGTGGAAATCTCCCTGCCGCACACCGCTTACGCGGTGGCCACCTACTACATCATCGCTCCGGCCGAGGCGTCATCCAACCTCTCGCGCTTTGATGGCATCCGCTACGGCCGCCGCGCCGCCAACCCGGCCGATATCCTCGACGTCTATCGCCGCTCGCGCGAGGAAGGCTTCGGCCCAGAGGTCAAGCGCCGCATCATCCTCGGCACCTACGTGCTCTCGTCCGGCTACTACGACGCCTACTATCAGCGCGCCCAAAAAGTCCGCGCACTCGTCTGCCGCGACTTTGACCAGGCGTTCCAACAGGTAGACGCGATCCTCTCACCGGTCACCCCAACACCCGCGCGCCTGCGCGGCGTCCACGCCGACAACCCGCTCGCCGAGTACCTCGCCGACATCTTCACCATCGCCGCGAATCTCACCGGCATGCCCGCCATCAGCGTGCCCTGCGGGACTGTCACTTCCGACACCGCCACCGAGCTGCCCGTCGGCCTCCAGGTCCTTGGCCCGCGTCTCGGCGAGGCGCTCATCCTGCGGATTGCCCAGGCGGTGGAGACCCAGCAGGCCGCTAACAAGGCCTAGCAGGCCTACTTGAAGGTGACCTTCGCGCCGCACTTCCGCATCGCGGCGGCGAACTGGCTCTCCAACTCGGCATAGCTGCGCCCGTTGAGGAGCACCTTGCGCGCCTCCTCGCCGCGCGCGCCGGCGTGCATCGCCTTGAAGCAATCGCGCAGCAGTTTGCCGTCGCGCGCCCCGTCGAGCTCGGCAAAGTAATAGACCAGCAACAAGCCGCAGCCGTAGTTGGCATTCATGTTTTTATAGAACGTCGGCTGGTCCATGGCCATGAACTCCTCGAGGTGGGGCATGCTGAACTCCTTGCCGAGGGCGCGGCCGCCATCGCCGCCCTTGCCGTAGGCCAAGGCGTAATCGGGGATTTCCGCGCGGCCTTGGGTCAGGGTGATGCGGTTGCCGCGGAAGGGCATGAGGGCCATGTACTCAGCGAAGCCCTCGACCATCCAGATGCCGGCCTTCATGTCGTAGTCCGCCCACAGTTGGTGGGTGATCTCGTGGAAGAGGGTGTGGAAGTCGCCCTTCGAGTCGTAGGTGTAGGCTGAGCCGCTCTTTTTGACTCCCAGACTGTCGAGCGGCACCATGAAGGCGTCGTTCTCGCCCATGTAGACGCCTGCCGAGTTGGCCGGCCCGCCCGCCTTGCGGTAGTCCTCGACCGTCTCAAACAACAGCGCGCGGAATTTCTTGGTCCCCGTCGTGCGCGTGCGCCGGTTCCCCAACGGAATCTCACGGTGCGCCGCGTAGGACACCTCAAACATCGTCGCCAGCTTGGACAACAACGCGGAACGCAGCAGCGCGTCGCACTCGAAGCGGAAGTGCGGGCTCTCGTAGATGTACTTGTTGGTGGCCTCGTTTTCCTCAATGACGGTGATCTTGCTGTCCTCGGGCACATCGACCTCGCGCGGCCACGTGCTCGTGAAGTCGGCCTTGGACGGGTCGTAGCCGGCCAGCATCCCGCCACTCACCACCGGCGCGGCCTTCGGCGCTTGGCTAACAAACTCGCGGATGAATGCCTGGTCGGCCGCCGAGAGGGTCTCCGGGGCCAACACAAACTGTTGGCCGTCGGCGCGCGCGACCCGCGCCTTGCCGTCGGTCACCCCGAGCAGAACCCCCTGAAAGCTGCGCCCGTCGGCAGCCGTCCACGTGCGGCTCAGCGAGGCGCTCGGCGCGCCCTGGGCGGCCACCGGGGTGAGCACGCCGGACGCCAGCCAGCCGAGGGTGACAAGCGCCAGGGCAGCCCGGCATGGCCCGCATGAATTCTCCATTGCCCTCTCCTATACGTGCGCCGCTGAGTGCGCCGCAAGCGGGATTCCCGGCGCGGGGACCAGAAAATGAGCCACTTGGCCGTCGCCGGGGTGAAACTTCCTGCGTTTCGCGCCTTGACTCGACGGCTGGGGCGGCCTATTTCCTCGCCCCCGCTAACCGCAAGCCCCAGTTTCCCATGGCCAACGCACAAATCATTCTCCGCGAAAAAATCGCCGGCCTCGGCGCCGAAGCCGATGTCGTCAAAGTCAAGTCCGGCTACGCCCGCAACTTCCTCATCCCACAAGGCAAGGCCTATGAGGCATCCAAGGGCAACTTGCGCCACCTCGCGTCCCTGCAGGCCGCCCGTGGCAAGCGCGAAGCCGATGAGCTCAACACCGCCCAGGCGCTCGCCAGCAAGATCAGCAAGTTCAAGCCGAAGTTCACCCTGGAAACCGGCCAAGGCGGCAAGGCGTTCGGCTCGGTGACCTCGATTGACATCCACCGCGAACTTGAAGCCGCCGGCTTCGTCGTCGACCGCCACGCCATCGAGTTGGAAAAACCAATCAAGAAGTCCGGCAAGACCGAGGTGACCATTCGCCTCCACCCGGACATCACCGCCACCTTGGTCATCTCCGTGGAAGCGGGCGAAGGCGCAGAGGACGCCGGCGAATAACTTCCCCGATCTCCTAATCTTTCCAAGACGGCCACCCCTGCGGTGGCCGTCTTTTTTGTTGCTGTTAGCTGGTTTCCGCCTTGTGAACAACCTGTGAGCAATTGGCCAACAAAGTTGTTAGCAGTTGTTCACATACAATTCACCGCTTGCCCGCATTGACGCCCGGGCGCAGGCGAGGTTGGATGGATTGCCCCGTCACCGCCCATGTCCCCGAAAACCGCTGAAAAACCCGCCAAGTCCGGCGCGCCGCTGCAACGCACATCCCCCGCCGCCGGCCCGGATGTCACCCGCGCCCTGCCCAACGCGCTTGGCCCGGAAAAGAGTGTCCTGAGCTCCATGCTCCAGGACCCGCAGCGTTGGATTGCCTCAAGTATCGAGGAGAAGCTAACACCCGAGCACTTCTATCTTCCCAGCCACGGGACGCTCTACAAGGTGCTCATCGACCTCTATGAGAAGGGCGTGCCCATCGAGCTGGTGGCGCTGACCCAGACGCTGATAGACCGCGGCTTGTTGGAAGGCATCGGCGGCGCCGCCGCGCTGGCAGAGATCTTCACCTACACGCCCCACGCGAGCCACTTTTCCCACCACCTCGAGCTGGTCAAGAGCAAGCACATCCTGCGCTCGATCATCCAGAGCTGCACCGAGGCGATCAGCCGGGCGTACGACGACCAGGAGGCGGTCCCCGAACTGCTAGACGAGGTGGAGCAGAAGGTTCTGGCCATCCGTGAGGGTGCGGAGGTGAACAAGGCGCCGACGATCCGCCAGTCGGTGGGCGAGGTGGTGACGTTTTTCGAGGAGTTCC
>JBILQA010000321.1:0-3480 GCA_044373535.1 Akkermansiaceae bacterium
ACGAGGACTGTCCGCGGCTGGATTTTTGCCGGATTGAGAACGAGCCGGATGTTGGGTTTGCCCACGCGCGTGGGTTTGTTGCCAAGACCCGGGCAAGCGATCCTGCGCGGCTGCGCGAGTTGGTGGGAATGGCCTGGATTGGCTGAACGCTCGACATTGGCGGCTGCGCCAACGACCCTTGCGCCATGGCGGAAATCGGAACATGGGCGCGGCTCAAGGTGCTGCGTGATCGCTCGCCGGGGTTTTTCCTCGATGCGGGAGAGCTCGGCGAAATCCTCCTGCCGGGACGCGAGGCGCCCGAGGGTACCGTGCCGGGTGACGAGATTGACGTCTTTCTCTATCACGACTCGGAGGACCGCCCGGTGGCAACGACCAGCGCGCCCAAGGCGGTTGTTGGGGAGTTCGCCTATCTGGAGGTTGTCGCACTAACACCTGTTGGAGCCTTCCTCAACTGGGGCCTGCCAAAGGACCTGCTGGTTCCGTTCCGCGAGCAGAAGACCAAGGTGCCCATCGAGGTGGGGCGCTCCTACGTGGTGCGCATCGCGCGCGACGAGGAGACCGGGCGAATCATCGCCAGCACGCGCCTGGCGCGCTACCTCAACCTGGAGCCCGCCGCCTACCGGCCGGGGGACGAGGTGGACCTGATGATCTACGGGCTAACCGATCTTGGGACCAAGGCGATCGTCAACGGCCGGCACACCGGGCTGTTGTTTGCGAGCGACACGTTCCGGCGATTGTTTGTCGGCGAGCGCACGCGCGGGTATGTCGTGCAGGTGCGCGAGGGGGACGGGAAGATCGACCTTAGCCTCTATCCGCCGGGGCGCGACCGGATCGAGGCGCTCGCCGAGGAGATCATCTTCGAGTTGGAAACCCACCGCGGTTTTCTGGGCCTCCACGACAAGAGCCCGCCGGAGAGGATCTCGGCGACCTTCGGAGTGAGCAAAAAGGCCTTCAAGCAGGCGACCGGTCAGCTGTTCCGCCAGCGCCGGATCACGCTCGAGGCCGACGGGATCCGCTTGGTTGAGCCGCAGGGCGGTTAGGCGTGCCCCTGCCCCGGGCTGAAAAGGCAGGCATCAATGATGGCCAGAACCTCTTCGAGGAAATCCGTGGGTGCTGGGCCAATGCGTTTGATGCCCCGGGCCCGAAAATCGACGGACTTGAGTTGCTCGCACATCACGAAGCCAGTTAGACCGGTCGCCGCTGGCAGCGGGACGTGGAGCCGAGTCGGACGATCGGTATTGGTGATGGGGCAGCAGACAGCCAAGCCGGTGGCGCGGTTGAACTCGGTGACGCTCACCACAAGCGCGGGGCGGCGGCCACTCTGCTCGTGGCCCGACTGGGGATCGAAGGAAAGAGTAACCAGGTCCCCCTGATTGGGAATGATGGCAGCCATCACCAAGCCTCCTCGCCTTGGGGGGTGCCCCATTGGACTTCCAGCACCCGCTCGGTGGGTTCTGCGACCAGATCCTCAATCCGATACCGCCCGCGGATAGGCCGCGAGTCGGTGACCGGGGTGATGGTGATGCGCCTACCGTCTTGGGAAAGCTCAATCGACACTTGGGCTCCGACGCCGATTCCGAGCGCTTCCAAGAGAGTCTTTGGCAGCCGAACCCCCTGGCTGTTACCCCAGCGCTGAAGCGTGGTCTTCATGGCCCAAGGATAGCCCTGGGATATACCTCGGGCAACAATGATTCCTCCTGATGGTCAGTGGATGCGGCGCAGCGGGAAGATGTCCACGTCCACGCGGGCCGAGTAGAGGACCGACTCGGCCGGGGTGGTCGGCTCCGCAAAGCCGGCGAGGCTGAAGGGCTGCACGTCGAAGCTGGAGACGCTGGCCGGCTGGAGCTGATAGGGCGCGTGGTGGACTCGTCCAACATGCAGGTCGCCGCGGGAATCGGCGGCGAATAACAGATAGCGTTCGCACAGGAAGAACTCCAGGCTGCCGGGCTCGGCGGGCGCGGCGCGGCCTTCCGGCGCGTAGGTGAAGCGGCCGGGTGCGGCGCCGCGGCGCTGCCAGTGGTAGTCGACGCGGCCGGCGGCGTCGGTCCCGGCGCGCATCGCCGCGTGCTTGTAGGGCAGGTGGAAAAACCGCCGGGCGAGTTCGACGGCCACCGGTTGGTTGCAGTCCAGCGAGTAGAACCAGACGCCCGGGTTGCCGTCGTGGTCAAACACGTAGGTGCGCAGGTTGAGCTCAAGGAACCACGAGAGCCACGGGAGTGGCGGCAGAAACCGCGGGCGGACCCGGTTCATAAAAAATGGCACCACCGCAAGCCAGGCGGCTCCGGCATGGGTGTCCACTGTTAGACCTGGCGGCAGGGTTGCCTGAACGATCGCGGGATCAATCCGCCAGTGGAGGAAAAGCAGGCGCTCCCAAGCTTGGCGCATGACGCCGCCGCCGCCCGGGCGCTGTCTGGCTGCCAGGCGTTGGTGGAGGGTGGGAGCGGGCATGGGCGGGGATTCCAACAACACGCCATTGCGGCTGCTCACGCCATTCCGGCAAGCACCTGGTCCATGGCGGCGATGAGCTCGGCGATGGTTGCCTCGGTTTCATTGCCCATGTTGGAGATGCGGAACGTGGTGCCCTTGATCTTGCCGTAGCCGCCGTTGATGAGGAAGCCGTGGTTGTTCTTGAGCGTCTTGATGAAGCCGGAGAGGTCAAAGCCCTCCGGGGTCTTGAAGCAGGTCAGCGCGGTTGAGCGCCGGCCTTGCGGGGCAAAGTGCTCAAACCCGTGGCGCGCCGCCCAGGCGTGGACCATCGCGTTGGTCTTGACGTGGCGGGCAAAGCGGGCTTCGAAGCCTTCCTTTTCAATCTCGCCAAGCATGAACTGGAGGCCCCATAGCAGCGAGATGGCGGGGGTCGACGGCGTGTTGTTAGCCTTGGCGTTTTTCTCAAACTCGATGAAGTCGAAATAGTATCCGCGGTTAGGCGTGCCCTTGGCGCGCTCCAGAGCGGCGTCCGAAATGGCGAACACCGCCAGGCCGGGCGGCAGGGCCAAGGCCTTCTGCACGCCGGCTAACATGACATCGATGCCCAGCTCGTCCATCGGTGTTGGGACCGTCGAGAGCGAGGAAACGGTGTCGACGATGAGCATCGTGTCGGGGAAGGATTTGACGACCTTGGCGATGCCGGCGAGGTCGTTGAGCACGCCCGTGGACGTCTCGCTGTGGATGAAGGTAACGGTGTCAAAGCCACCCTCGGCGAGCTTGGCGCGCACCGCCTCCGGGTCAATCGCCTCGCCCCACTCGACTTGCACCGAGTCGGCGGCAAACCCGCATTTTTTGGCGACATCGAGCCACTTGTCGGAGAACGCGCCGCAGCAGAGGCAGAGGACTTTCTCGCGCGCCAGGTTGCGCAGGGCGCCTTCCATGACCCCCCAGGCCGACGAGGTGGAGGTGAAGACCGGGCGGGCGGTGCCAAACATTTGTTGGAGGCCCGGCTGGAGGGAGGCGTAGAGGGCCTCAAACTCGCTGCCGCGGTGG
>JBILQA010000322.1:0-3478 GCA_044373535.1 Akkermansiaceae bacterium
TGTCGAGGCGCAGCCCGGCGATGGTGAGGAAGACATGGCCCTTGCGCGCATAGACGCTGATCCATTTCCCGTAGCCGGTCTTGCCGTAATGCATGAAGGCGGTGGATGTCATCGAGCCGCGCAGCAAGCCCGCCTCGCGCAGGACGTACGAGGCGGTTCCCGAGCAGTCATAGCCGCCGTTGCCTTTTGACCCATGGCCGCCGCCATAGCGATACGGCCTACCCTGCAGCTGGTTGCCCGCGGCAATCGCGCGCCGCACCGCGGCCGGGGCTCCCGCCGGCGCGTGCGCGATCCCGCCGCTTAGCGTCGCGCTGCGGCCCGGCTCATAGCGATAGGACACCGACTTCTCAGCCTTCACCTGGCTTGAGCAACTCGCAGCCATCGTTAGACAAGCGGCGGTCAGGGCAAGCAGGCAGGACGAGCGGGTCGGAAAGGTCATACGCGGAGGTTAGAATTCGCGGTAGGCTAGGGATTTTCCCGCCCGCTGGCCACCCCTTTGTCAGGGCGCCCGAGTCCGTTAGGGATTGGCGGCGAGCCAGGCGACCGCCTGGGCCAGGGCACGGCCGCGGTGGCTCATGGCATTTTTCACCTCCGGGGCAAGCTCGGCAAAGCTCAGCCCATGGCCGTGGGGGATGAACAACGGGTCATAGCCAAAGCCGCCCGCACCGCTGGCCGCGGCTTTGACATCGCCCTCAACGCTGCCGTCAAAGTGGGCGAGCACCTCGCCGGCCCGCGCGAGCACCATCACGCAGCGGAAGCGCGCGGGGAACAACTGCGACGGCCCCAGCGCGGCGAGCGCGGCGACCAGTTTCGCATTGTTAGCCGTGGTATCCCCGTCGGTGCCCGCATAGCGCGCCGAGCGCACGCCGGGCTCGCCGCCGAGGGCATCGACCTCAAGGCCGGAATCATCGGAGAGCACCAAGCCGGGTACCACCCGGCTGATGGCCACCGCCTTGAGCGTGGCGTTCTCGAGGAAAGTGGTGCCGGTTTCCTCGACCTCGGGCAGGTCGGCGCGCGACGTCAGGTCACTCACTGCAAAGCGCGAGCCGAGCATTGCGGCGATTTCCCCGGTCTTGTGGGCGTTGCGGGTGGCGAGCAGGATGGCGGATGGCGGCGCGGACATGGGCGAGCGCTAGCAAAGAAAGGTGGCGTTTTCCCAGAATAATGAAATAAATCCGCGCGATCCAACGACTTAATCCACCCATGAAACTAGCACCCATTTGCCGCATCCTCGCCCTGAGCCTCGCCTTTGTTGTCACCGCAGCTGCGGGTGGCGAGGGCTGGGAGACGGACCTCACCAAGGCCTTCGCCATGGCCAAGGAGCAGAAAAAACCCCTGCTCGTCGAGTTCACCGGCTCGGACTGGTGCCCGCCTTGTAAGATGATGCACAAGAATGTCTTCTCCAAGGAGGAGTTCCTCACCAAGGCCAAGGAAAAGTACATCCTCGTCTGCATCGACATCCCCAAGAAGGACCCCGAGCTGACCAAGAAGAACCAGCCGCTCCTCGAGCAGTACAAGGTCCAGGGCGTTCCCGCGGTGATCCTGTTTGACCCCAATGGCAAGGAGTTCGACCGCTTCATCGCCAGCCAGTACGCCAGCGTGGAGACCTTCCTCGCCCACATCAATGGCGCGCTCGATAAGATGGGCATGGACTAACACCTGCTGCTAGACCTCGCGCTCCCAAGCGCCACCGGCGGAATGTTCCGCGCGGTGGCGTTTTTGCGTCTGCTCCTCCCCGCCGGCACCGGGCGGGAACGGCCTTGCGCGGGGCGGGGGCATTTGCCACGGTGCCGGACTTTCCGAGCCGCCATGTCCGAAGAACGCCGTAAGCCATTCCCCTTTGACGAGTTTGAACCCGCCTGGCAGGCCCGCTGGGAGCGTGAGAAGACGTTCCGCACGCCCAATCCGGGGGAGGCGGACTTTGACGCGTCGAAGCCGAAGTTCTTCGTGTTGGACATGTTCCCGTATCCATCGGGAGCGGGGCTGCACGTGGGCCATCCGGAGGGCTACACGGCCACGGACATCCTTGGGCGCACCAAGCGCCGCCAGGGGTTCAACGTGCTCCACCCGATGGGTTGGGACGCGTTTGGCCTGCCAGCCGAACAATACGCCATCAAGACGGGCCAACATCCGCGCCTAACCACCGAGGCGAACATCGAGAACTTCCGCCGCCAGCTCAAATCGCTGGGCTTCGGCTACGACTGGGCGCGCGAGGTCAACACGACCGACCCGGACTACATCCGCTGGACGCAGTGGATTTTCCTGCAGCTCTACGGGTCGTATTTTTGCGAGGAGAGCCAGAAGGCGCGGCCGGTTGCCGAGCTTGCCGCGCAGGGATGGAGTCGGGAGCAAATTGATGCGGTGCGCCTGGCCTTTGTCCACGAGGCGCCGGTGAACTGGTCGCCCGACCTTGGCACCGTGCTGGCCAATGAGGAAATCGAGGAGTGGAAGGCCAAGGGCCACACCGTCGAACGCCGCCCGCTGCGCCAGTGGATGCTGCGCATCACCAAGTACGCCCAGCGGCTCATTGACGAACTCGACCCGCTTGACTGGCCCGAGGGGATCAAGGCGCTGCAGAAAAACTGGATTGGGCGCAGCGAGGGCGCGGAGGTCGATTTTGCCGTCCAGGGCCACCGCGTGACGGTGTTCACCACCCGGCCGGACACTTTGTTTGGGGCCACCTACATGGTGCTGGCGCCCGAGCACCCGCTCGTCGCGTCTATCACCACTGCCGAACAATTAGATCAAGTCAGCGCCTATCAGGCCGGCTGCGCGTCGAAGTCCGACATGGACCGCGGCGACCTCAACAAGAACAAGTCGGGCGTCTTCACCGGCGCCTTCGCGACCAATCCGGTCAATGGCGCCCAGATCCCGGTGTGGATCGCCGACTACGTGATGATGAGCTACGGCACCGGCGCGATCATGGCCGTGCCCGCGCACGACGAACGCGACTTCGAGTTCGCCCAGAAGTTTGACCTGCCAGTGGTCCAGGTGGTCCAACCTAACAACGGCGAGGAGGCCTGGCAGGGCTTCACCGGCCACGGCACCGCGGTGAATTCGGGTTTCCTTGACGGGCTGGGCACGGCTGCGGCCAAGGCGAAGATCATCGAGTGGCTGGAGGCCAACAACCTTGGCAAGCGCCGGATCCAGTACAAGCTGCGCGACTGGCTGTTTTCGCGTCAGCGTTACTGGGGCGAGCCGTTTCCGATTGTCTGGGAGGACGGCGAGCACCGGGCGATTGGCGAGGACGAGCTGCCGCTGCTGCAGCCGGAGTTGGAAGATTTCAAGCCCACGGGAGATCCGCGCGGGCCGCTGGTCAAAGCGACCGATTGGATCCGCTACTCGGAGGGCGCCACGCGCGAGACCAACACGATGCCGCAGTGGGCTGGCTCATGCTGGTACTACCTGCGCTACTGCGATCCGCGCAACACCCAGCGCTTCATCTCCAAGGAGGCGGAGGCCTACTGGTCAGGCTCTA
>JBILQA010000323.1:0-3470 GCA_044373535.1 Akkermansiaceae bacterium
GGCGCCAGAAGGCAACTCGGCGACCCAGAATCCAGCGTCCTTGCGCAGCTTGCCGTCGCCGGCAAGCACCACGTTGAGGGCCTCGGGGGCGACGCGCAAAAGCAGCGGCTTGGCCGCGGTGGCCACGTTGAGCGTGCGGGTGAACACCGGGGTCGGCCCATAATCCAACCAGCCCGGAGTTTCCAACACCTGGGCGCCGCCAACCTTGGCGCTGATGACCGCGCGGTCGCCGCAGATGACCATACCGCCGTACTGCGCCCACTCGCGCGGCAGCGGCCCGTACGGGCGGCCGTCCTTTGCCTTTGGCCGCGGATCCTCCCAACTTCCTGTTGGAGACGCCCAACCGGGGCCTACCGGATTCACAAAATGTTTTTTACCCGTTAGGCTGGTGTGGCTGTTGTGGCTGCCGTCAAAGGCGATGCCCTTCCAGTCGACAAACCCGCCGGTCGTGGCGGTGGCCATGCGCATGGTGTCGTGGTCATAGACCATCCACGCGCGGCCCTTGGAGACCCCGCCGGTGCCTGGATCCAGGCGCATGGCGATGCCCTTCTGGGCAATGTTGTCGGGCGCGATCTGGAAGGTCCAGAAGAGCACCGGGCCGAGGTTCATGCGCTCGTACTGCGGCGCGGAGCGGTCCTCGACCTCGGCCTCCACACGGGTGAGCCCCTTGGGCAGGCTGGCGAGGTATTCCGGGGTGATGGCAGTGAGCTGCTTCGGGTTGTGCGGGCGCAGGAAGGATTCCCGGATGTACTGGATGACCGCGTACTTCTGCGCCGTGGTGAACTGCGGCTGGGCGACCATCTGGCCAAACCCGTTGGTTAGCGTGGTGTACATCGAGAACGGGTCCGCGCCGTTCTTGAAGGTGCCGCTGGCAAACGGCAGGGCCGTCGGCAGCGACCCGGGCTGGTCCTTGGTGCCGTGGCAGACGATGCACAGCGAGGTGTAAATCTTGCGGCCCTCCTCAAGGCTTTCAGCGTTGAGGCCCTGGATGATGGCTGCGTGGTCGCTCCGCTCTAGCGGCTGGATCCACGCCGCGCTAACGGTGGCGCCGGCCTTCGCCTCGACCACCGGGCGGGTGTCCGCGCCTGCGGAGCTGTAGGTGAAGTCCGGAGTGTTAGCACCCGCTCCGCCGTCCGGCTTGAAGAGCAGGGCGATTTCCGCCTCGGCGAGTGCGCGGGCCCAGATGCGGACGTTGGAGACCTTGCCCTTGGTGAGGTCCCCGGCGTAGTCCTCCGCGGCGCGGCCAACTTTGAGGATGTGGCCCGCCACGTCTGGACGGGCAAAGTCGTTCTCGCCGGCTATTGGTTCGCCGTCGAGAAGCACTTTGACGGCGCCCGAGCGCTGCACGACGACAGCGGTATGCTCCTTGCCATCAGTGACTTTCTTTCCACCGACGAGGGTCCCGCGCCAGCCGACATCATAGGCAAGCCGGCCACCCTGGATGAAGAGCGTCTTGGAATCCGGCACCCACTTGCCCTTCGGCGCGCATTTGGCAAACAGCGCACCATTGCCGGTGGCCGAAAAGTGCACCACCGCGGTGAAGTCCGCGCCCAGGTTGAGCTTGGCGTCGGGGAAGTCCTCCGCGCTGTTGGGCGCGAGCGCGGCCACCGGCTCGGGCCCGCGGACCAGCTTGTCGCCCGCCCAGACGCGCAGCACAGGGATCCCGTCGGCTGGCCGCTCAACGGCAATGTCGTGGCTAGCACCCTTGGCCAGATCGAGGGTTAGATTTTTGCCGAGCCGCACCGAGCCCTCGCTGGCGGCGGAGAACTCGATGTGCAGCCGGTAGTTGAGCGGCAGCACCGGGGTGTCGAGCGGCAGGGCGTCGCGCGGTGGCGCCGGCGCGGCAATGATGGCGGGCGCGGCAACGAGCGCGGCGAAGGCTGCTAGGATGGGTCTCATGAGCAAAGGGTCTGCGGATGTGCCTTGCTAACAAAGCGGGGCGCTCAACCTCTGTCGATGGGAGAATGCGCCGAGCGCCGCAGCCACGGTGGCCAGCGCAAATGAGCTGGTAGCCGGAGAGGCCGGCAAACGGCTTCGGCGTGGCGCGCGGGCATCCTCGTGTACTAACAACAACAGCGGGTTTGACAAGCGGCGGGCGATGGTGGGGGATTGGCGAGGATGAGTGGGCGGCGACTTTTTTGTTGGGCGGTGGCGTTGGTGCTGGCGGTGCTGGCGCCGCCCCTGCGTGGCGGCGATGGCCCAGGGCCGGCGCTCAAGGTGTTGGTCATCACCGGGGCGGATCCCGGGAAATTCCACCCGTGGCAGAAAAACCTCGAGCTGGTGCGCGAGCGCTTGGCGGTCTTTGGCATCCGGGATCCTGAGGTGCTGGTGGCCAAGGATGCCGACGAGTGGCGCGGCAACTGGCATGGGAAGTATTCCGATTTCGCCGCGGTGGTGATGATCTATTGGTGGGAGCAGGCGCCCGTGGAGGAGCTCAGGAAGTTGGACGACTATGTTAGAAATGGCGGCGGGCTGGTGTTGGCGCACTCGACGCTGGCCGGCTGCCACGACCAGGAGATTTTTGATGCGTGGACTGGCTTTGCGTACCGCGAGCACAAGCCTGACTATGGCTCCAACCTTGTGTTTGATGCGGACGGCAATCGGATTGTGCGCGCGCCTGGCGACGGCAAGGGTTCCTATCATTTGCCGATTGGGCCGTTTGCCATCCAGACCCACGATGCGGCGCATCCGATCATGGCGGGCCTGCCGAAGAAATGGATGCAGGCGCCCGACGAGCTCTATCTGTTTTTGCGCGGGCCCGACACCAACCAGCATGTCATCGCCACCGCGTTGGCCCCGGACGGGACATCGGTTCCGCAGGCCTGGGTGAAGGAGCTCGGCAAGGGGCGGATCTTTTGTCTAACACCCGGGCACCACGCCCCGGCGGCCTCCTCGGTGGGGTTCATCACGATGCTGGCGCGGGGGATCGAGTGGGTGGCCAGCGGCAAGGTGACCAGCAAGGTGCCAGTGAATTTTCCGAGCGCGACGGAGCCGGTCACCGAGCTGCCGCGCTGGGGTGAGAAGTGAGTTTTTTGACAAGCTGATCCTGTGGCGGATTTACCCGAAAAGCTCGGAGTGGCTGCCCATCCTGACAAGGATAAGCTCGGTGTCGGTGGTTTGGTAAATGAGGAGCAAATCCCCCGCCAGATGACATTCCCGAAAGCCCTTCCAGTTTCCAATCAATGAATGATCGCGGAAGTGGGCGGCCAAGGTTTCGCCCTGCTGGAGCATGGCGATCGCTTCGGCGAACCGCTCAAGGGTGCGTCCTGTCTTTGCGATCGCTTGGAAGTCGTTTCTGAACTGCTTTTTGTAGACGATCTCGAGCATCTCAGGAGTTGAGGTCGGCCATCAAATCCGCGACCGAGGCAAAGCGCGGCAAGCCATCGGTGGCTTCGTTCATGGCCGCGCGGGTGGTTTCGTTTGGCTGTTGCTCGCTGATCATTTGCTGCAACTCCACGAACACTTCCCAG
>JBILQA010000324.1:0-3462 GCA_044373535.1 Akkermansiaceae bacterium
CGCAACCGCAATGGTGGTAAGAAGAAAAGTCATCCGCATGGGGGGAACTATGGAGAGGCTGCTGCGCTTTGTCAAAGCTGCCCTGACTATCGGTCGGTTGCCGCTGGGCCGGCCGCGGCGGGATATCCGGCGCGCCATCAACGTGGCCCGCTGGCTTATTCTTAGCGCGCCCGGCGCTTTGTCTTAGCGCCCGGCGCTTTGCCTTGCTTAGTTGGCCGGCTTGACCAGCGAGTTGGCGAAGTGCTGCCAATGGGCGCGGGTGATGAGGGTGCTGAGGTCCTCAAGTGGCTTGGCGTCCGCGGTGGCCACCCGCGGCGCGACAAACGGGCTGGCCACCTTGCGCAGGTTGACGGCCACCACGTTGAAGACGGCGCGCTGCAATTCGTTGCGCAGCGTCTCTGCGGCTTCCGGATGCGGAATGAAGGCGGACACTTCCGTGACGGCCGCGTTCTTGCCCGCCGCACTGAACCAGATGGCGACCGAGGCCGGCACGCTTGGATCGGGCCGCTTAATCTTGGCGTACTCGACCTCCACGGTCACGGCGACGATCGCGCTGCTCGCCCGCGCGATGACTTTTGGCAACTCGTCGAGCAGGGGAGCGAGGGCGGCCTTGTTGGCGCCGTCGCTCGTCACATGCAGGATCAACGGCACGGTCGACTTCGGATCGGCATTCCAATCTGGCAGCGTCGGGCGCAGCCGGACGATCGCTTGGGATGCGCTAAGCCGCTGGCTATCATCCGCATCGATGCTGTCGATGACGCGCTCCCAGGCGAGTAGCGCGCGCTGGAAGTGGCCGCCTGCTTCCAGGGCGACAGCCAGCTGGGTCATTGGCCCGGCGCCGAGGGTGGCGTGCTCGGCGTACTCGTTGATGGCCGGTGAGACATCCAAGCCGGTGAGCGGGATTTGCGCCTGCTCGACGACGGGCGTGACAGGATCAACCACCGGAGGCAACTCAACGGCTACCGGCGGCGGTGGCGTCACGGGTGGCTCAAGGACCACGGGTGCGGCCTTTTCAGCGGCCTTGCTGGCCACCGGGGTGACGTCGATCTTATCGAAGCCCTGGTTACGGATCCGCGCCCACCAAAGCATGCAGACGAAGAGCATGCAAAGGGGGATGACCAACCAAAGAGGAATCCGCATGCGCGGCAAGTTGCCGCGATGCTAGAACAAAGTCAACTGGGCGATGCGACCGGGTTGCAAGCGGTTGAGCCACCTCAATGGTGTCCGCGGACGCCGTCGACCATGCGGAAGAGCTTGAGCGGGTTGGCGTCGCGCAGCTCGGCTGGGAGCAGTGCTTGCGGGCAGCTTTGCCAGGCGATGGCGCGGCAGAAGCGGAAGATCGCCATCGAGCCAACCGAGGTGCTGCGCCCATCCGAGGTGGATGGAAACGGACCGCCGTGGACCATGCTGTGGCAGACTTCCACGCCTGTTGGGAAGCCGTTGAAGATCAGGCGTCCGACGCGGCGCTCCAAGGCCCCAAGAAGGCCCGTGTGGGCGGCGAGCTCCTCCTCGGTGGCATGCACGGAGCCGGTCAGCTGGCCTTCCAGATGGGAGATGGCGGCTTCGATTTCGGCCACCGATCCGCGCACGATCAACGCGGCGGGGCCAAACATTTCGCCATGCAGGCGGGCATCGGCCAGGAAGGTCTTCACGTCCGTGGAGAACACCATCGGCACCGCGCGGTCTGCCGTCTCCGCGGCACGCGCCAGAGTGGTGACGCCCGGCACTGCCGCAAAGTCGGAGGTGGCCGCCTGGTAGGCCTGGCAGATCCCCGCGTTGAGCATCACCGCTGGGCTGCCGTCATTCACCAGGCTTACCAGCTTGGCAAGGAAGGCCTCGCCGTGGCCGGTGGGCAGAAACACCAGACCCGGGTTGGTGCAGAACTGGCCTGCGCCCATCGTCAGGGATCCGAAAAGCCCCTCGGCCAGCGCTTCGCCACGGGCGTCGACGGCCCCCGGCAAGAGGACCACCGGGTTGACCGAGCTCATCTCGGCATAAACCGGGATCGGCTGCGCACGATTGGCCGCGGCTGCCATCAGCGCGGTCCCGCCGCTGCGCGAGCCAGTGAAACCCACTGCCTGGATCACCGGGTGTTGCACCAAGGCCATGCCAACGTCGCGGCCACCGCCGTAGAGCAGCGAGAAGACGCCCTCGGGCATGCCCGTGGTCTTGGCGGCGCGCAGCACGCAGCCACCAATGATTTCCGCCACTCCGGGGTGGGACGAGTGGGCTTTGACAATCACCGGGCAACCAGCGGCCAGCGCGGAGGCGGTGTCGCCACCGGCCACCGAGAACGCCAGCGGAAAGTTGCTCGCGCAGAAAACCGCCACGGGTCCAAGCGGACGCAGCATCGAGCGGATGTCCACCTTGGGCAGCGGCTGGCGGTCGGGGTTGGCGTATTCAACCCGTGCATCGACCCACGATCCCTCCTCAAGCACACCGGCGAAAAGCCGCAACTGGCCGACTGTCCGGCCCGTCTCGCCGCGCATCCGCGCTTCGGGCAGACCGGTTTCCAGCGGCCCACGCGCCGCGATCTGTTCCACAACCGCCTCGATCTCCGCGGCAATCTCACGCAAAAACTTCGCACGCTCGCTCCCAGGCAGCGCCGAAAACACCGGAAACGCCGCCGCCGCCAACTCCGTGGCTCGCTCGACTTCCTCGTTGCTTGGCGCCACGTAAGTCGGCTCAAGCTTGCTGCCATCCGCTGGATTGATCGCTTGCCCGGACGACTTCGTCCCGCTGCTGCGCGTGTTGCCGATGAAGGAGGTGCCGAGGAGTTCTGCTTGCATGAAGTTAAGTTCTTAAGGGGTTTGCGGGGAGAGGGCCGTCAGGAAACAGCTTCCCGCCCCCGCGGTCAATCCCCGAGCGCCCGCATCGCTAGCGCGCGGACTCCCGCCCCGCCGCTAGCGCGCGGGCTCCCGCCCCGCCGGTAGGGCGCGGGCTCCCGCCCCGCCGGGGGTTGATATCCCCCGACGGTGGGCGGGGCAGGAGCCCACGCCCTACCCCATGCCCTGCCGCCCAACCCTGCAAAATTTTCTTGATCACTAGGTCTTTGTACCTAACCTGCGCCCGGTTTTGGCTCTCAGACAGTCCCCCCGGGGCGCCGGAATTTCCTGCAAAACCTTCGATTTCCCTTGAGCCGAAACCACCTGCGCACCGCCTCGTCCCCGTCTGGGATTGCCCAATTCATCACCATGAGCCACCCGTGGCTGCGGCGGATCAGCACTGGCACCGGGCTGCTCGCATCAGTGCTGCTTGTCCCGTTGGCCCGCGCTGATCACGTTGGACGTTGGACGTTGGACGTTGGACGTTGGACGTTGGACGTTGGGTCCAGTGGTCCAGTCAGGACATAGGTAACACTTTTGGCTCAGGACATGGGTAACACTTCCAGAACGGAGGGTTACACTTTTGGTTGGGGTTTGCCAGCTTTGCTGCGGCCCCGCTGGGCTGAGGCAAAGCTGG
>JBILQA010000046.1:0-11957 GCA_044373535.1 Akkermansiaceae bacterium
CGCGGCGCTGTCGATCATCCGTCTGGATCTGCCGGGGAAGCTCCCCGGCGAGCTTGCCGAGAAGTTCTACAACCTTGACCGGCTAACCAAGGAGGAGCGCGCCGGGGCGCTCAGGGAGTTGGCTGGCGCCGGGGCGCCGCGGGCAACGACGCTTATCGCGCTGCACAGCTCGTGGTTGGAGAACCCGGTGTGGGCGCGGCAAGAGAGCTCGCGCGAGCAAGGAGCGCTGATTGAGGACTGCCTGACCAAGGCACTGCAGGCGGGCGCGGTCCTGCCGACGCTCAGCCAGCTGCACCCGGAGCGCTACCGCAGCGAGACGCTGGGGAAGATCCTCAACCAAGTGGTGCGCCAGACGGGTGACAAAATCGAGGGGATGCTGCCGATGTTCCAGCGTTGGTCGCAGGCTCACGTGGACTTGGAAAAGTCCCTCAACAGTGACGGCTTCCGCCTCGCGATCGCCCAGCAGGCAAGCACCGCGCCAAACCGGACCGAGGCCCTGCGGCGGATTTTGATCCTCGGTGCCGGCATCGTCGACTCCCAGGACCGCCTCACCGCGGTGCGCCGCCAGCTCGCCGAGTACCGCGACGTTGGAATTAAGTTTCCCGTCGAGACGCTTGACCAGCAGACCGGCTGGTTTTTCTACGATACCCTCGGCGGCCTTGACGGGCTGGCCCATCTGGATGGCTACTGCGCGTACCGGACGCGCTTCCCCGCCAGCGAGAAAATGCCCTTGGCCGCGCAGCCGCTTGAGGCGCTGCGGGTGCTGCGCATCGACGGGCCCGCCGCGGCGATGGATTTCGCCATGGGCCAAACGGTCCATGGTGGCATGTCACTGCTGGCCGAGTGGCTTGCCGCCCACCCGGAGCTCATCACCGAGCCGTTGCCGCTGCCGGACGTCGCCAAGGGCGCGGAATTCACCTACCGGCCGCTGAAGTTTGTGCGCATCTTCGCTCCGTATCTCACCGAGAAGGAACTCGCCGAGCATCCGCAGATCGCCGCCGCGGTGAAGATCCTCAAGCAGGACTCGAAGTGGGTTGAGGCGTTCCGCCAAGCCCAGCCGGCCATTGCCCAAGACCGCGAGTCCGCAGCCAAGCGGAAACTCAAGGACTAGGGCGCCACCGAATCCCGCGGTGGACACCGCTGGGAACGCGCCTAGAGTGTCGAGCGCCGCGCCGGCACTCCTGCCCCGTTCCGTCCCGCTCGCCCTGCCCACAAGATCAAATGCGTGAAACGCTCATTGTCATTGGCCTTCTGATTCTTGCCGTGGCCCTGCGTTCATGCCGCCAAGCCCCGTTGCGCAAACTCGGAGCGGCGGCCTTCCTGACGGCGAGCTACGCGTTGGTCTATTTCCTGACCGGCAACGCCTGGTGGGGCCTGCTCGGGATCGCTGCGTGGTTCTTTTTGCCGTGGATCGAGCTACTCACGCGCATCCGCCGGATGCGCCTGCCGGTCGACAACCGCCTGCGCCACCGCCACATCCCCAACGAGTCATTCTTCCCCAACGCCGCCGAGTCGATGGCCGCCATGGAGGAGGCCGACTTCGACCACGTCGACGATTGCGGCTGGGAGTGGGCCGGCATGCAGCAGTTTTTCCGCCTCTACTGGCATCCCGAGGAACAAGCCGTCGCCGCGGTGTGCCTGTGCGAGCAGGGCGAGGTGGCCTTCGCGTTTCTCTCCATCACCACCACCGACCATGCCGGCGGCGTCTGGCGCACGACGAACTTTCCGTTCTCCCCCACCCTGCGCTGCAAGCCCGGCATGCGCTGGAACCGTGTTCCGTGCGAGTGGAACTGCTTCCATCAACTGCTCGCCGCCCACCGCGCGTTTCTGAGCAAAAACAAAGTTGCCCCAAGCCAGCTGCGGATGCCCGATCCCGAGCTCATCGAGGCGGACATCGAGGATGAAATGCGCGCCCAAGTTCAATTCAACCTCGCGTGCGGAATCATCGTCCATGCCGAAAACGGCACCTTCCGCTACTCCACCCGCGGACTGCTTTTCCTCTGGGGACAGTTCGCCAAGGACATGGTCCGGCTCTGTTAGGGTCCCTGCTCCCGCCCCTTAGGGCCCTTCGCGACTTAGCGGTTCAATCCCCACCTATCCGGCAAATGAGTGCGCGGGGACGCCACGGACACCGAGGCCGCGGATGACGAGGAGGCGCCCGGCCTGTTCCTCGACGACGGATTTGTGGATGCCGGTGGTGACGTAGAGGTCGGCGAGGCCCGGGCCGCCGAAGGCACAGGCGGTGGTTTCCAGGCACGGGAGGTCGACGCGGCGCAGCTCGCGGCCGGTGCGCGGGTCAAAGCAGGCGACGCAGGCGCCGTGGCAGAACGCGATCCAAAGGTTGCCGTCCGCGTCGATGGTCATCCCGTCAGGCGAGGAGTCGAGGTGCTTGGTGTCGATGACCACGCGCGGGTCGCTGAGCTCACCGCCAGCATAGGCGAAGGCGAGGACCTCGCGCCGCGGCGTGTCGATGTAGAACATCGTTAGGCCATCGGCGGACCAGGCGAGGCCGTTGGAGTTGGTGACCGGACCAAACGCCTCGGTGCAGGCGAGGTCCGGGGCCAACCGGTACAGGCGGGCGTCGCCGGCCTGCTTGGTCAGGCTGATGGTGCCGGCGAAAAAGTAACCGTCCGGCGAGCACTTGCCGTCGTTGAAGCGGTTGTTGGGTTTGTCCGGCTCGGGGTCGCCGATGGGGGTGAGCTCGCCGGTCAACGTGTCGAGAAACTTGAACCCGTGGTCGCCGGCGATGACCAGGCCGCCGGATGCGCGCGGGACGACGGTGCCGACGCGCTCACCGACGGGCCAAACAGTTTCGGAGTTGTTGGATGGATCGAAGCTAACCACGGCGCGGCCTTCGATATCGACATAGATGAGCTGGTTGTTGGACCAGATGGGTCCCTCGCCCCAGGACGAGATGCGGGTGCCTGCTTGTTGGATGCTGAGCATAGGCGCACAGGCTGGGATGGCTGGGCGCGGGTGTCAAAGATCAAGCAGCGAGGCGGGTTGGCTGCGGCGCTCCGCCCTCGACATTGGCAGTGAGGTGTGCAGCATCTGCCACCGATGAGCACCCTTACCCAACAGTCACCGCGGCCGCCGGTCGCCACGACCCTCCCGTGGTACCGCCAGCTAACAGGCTACCACTGGTTTGTGTTCAGCATCGCCTCGGCGGCGTGGTTTTTTGACTGCCTTGACCAGCGGCTGTTCTCGCTGGCGCGGATTCCGGCGCTCGAGACGCTCATGGGGAAGTCCGCCGACGTGCAGGCGTCCGGCAAGGTGGTGACGGCGATCTTCTTGGTCGGCTGGGGCGTGGGCGGCCTGATCTTTGGTGCCCTCGGGGACCGCTACGGCCGGGCGAAGATGCTCACGCTAACGGTTTTGATTTACTCGTTGTTCACCGGGTTGAGCTTTTTCAGCCACAGCCTGTTGGATTTCTCGATCTTCCGCTTCCTCACCGGCGTGGGTGTCGGCGGGGTCTTTGGGCTGGCCGTGGCATTGATTGCCGAGACGGTGCCGGACGGGGCGCGACCTGGGGCGCTGGGGATGCTGCAGGTGCTCTCCACGGTGGGCAACGTGGCGGCCGGGCTGGTGAAGATGGGGATTGATTCGCTGGAGAAGTCCGGAGTGATCGCCACCGGCGAGGGCTGGCGCTGGATGTTCTTGGTCGGGGCGGTGCCGGCGTTCATGCTGATTTTCTCCAAGGGCCGGCTCAAGGAGCCCGAGCCGTGGCTGCGGGCCAAGGCGGCGGGCCTGGTGGGCCGCGGCAGTTGGTACTCGGCCTACGCGAAGCTCCTCAAGGAGAAGCGCTGGCGGCGCAACTTGATCGTCGGCGCGGTGATCGCGTCCACCGGGGTGGTGGGCGTTTGGGCGATCGGCGAGTTTGCCGTCGACCTGCAGAAGAACGTCTTCAAAGCCTTCTACATCAAAGAAGGAGTGCCAAGCGCTGAAGTCAATGGGTTGGTCAAGAGCGCCATTGCGCTGGCCTTCATGCTGCAGATGGCGGGGGCAGCCGCAGGCATGACCCTGTTCACTTGGTTGGCCACCGTGCTGGGGCGCAAGAAGGCGTTTGCCCTTGGCTTCCCCGCCGCCATGCTCATCACGGCCTTTGCCTACTGGAAGATGGAATCGCCAACCGACGCCTACTGGATGATGCCACTGATGGGGGCCAGCCAGTTGGGGCTTTTCGCCGGGTTTGCCATCTATCTGCCGGAGTTGTTCCCCAGCAGCCTGCGCAGCACCGGGACGTCGTTCTGTTATAACCTGGGTCGGTTTGCGGCGGCGGGCGGCTCGCTGTTCTCCGCGGCGCTCGGGAGTTGGCTTTATGGCGACTTTGGCTTGCCGCTGAGCCTGCGCTACGCGGCCATCACGATGTGCGCCGTCTTCATGGTGGGCCTGCTGATCCTGCCGTTTGCCCCGGAAACCAAGGACAAGCCGCTGCCCAGCGAGGCGTGAGCGCTGGCGCGGACCCGGGGTTGACGGCTTTGACGCGCTTGGGCAGGGTGGCGGGCCTAACTGCGCGGCGGTCGGTGGTTTTTCCGCTGCCGGGCCGCACCGTAACACACTGCTAGATGATGGAGGGAATTTCGCGCGCCGGCGGGCTGGCTACGCTGCAGAGCACGGCGCCGATCTGGGCGTGGGTGATTTTTCTGGGCATGGTGATGGTGCTGCTGGCGCTTGACCTCGGGGTGTTCCACCGCAAGTCGAGGGAGGTGAGCTTCAAGGAGGCGCTTGGCTGGTCGGGGGTGTGGATCACGCTCGGGAGCGCGTTCTCGCTGGTGGTCTATCAGGCGTACGCGAGCCACTGGTTTGGCCTCGGGATGGCCATCGACCCGGTTGGGCAGGTGGCAAACAGCGGGGAGATGGCGGCGACGAAATACCTAACAGCATATGTGCTAGAGAAGTCGCTCAGCGTGGACAACATCTTTGTCATAGCGATGGTGTTCAGCTCGCTGGGGGTGCCCAAACGCTACCAGCACCGGGTGTTGTTCTGGGGGATCTTGGGGGCGCTGCTGATGCGCGGGGGCATGATCGGGGCGGGAGCGGCGCTGGTGCACCGGTTTGAGTGGATTCTCTACGTGTTTGGGGCGTTTCTGGCCTTCACGGGGATCAAGATGCTTGTGGCGGAGGAAAAGGAGGAACACCCGGAGAAAAACCCGGTGGTGCGCTGGATCCGGCGCTGGTTCCCGGTGACCCATGAGTTCCACGGCCAGCACTTCATCGTCAAGGCGGGCGGCGCGTGGGCCGCGGAGGGCGCGCAACCGGGGGTCGCCGCGCGGCGCGACGCCTCGCTGGAGGCCGCGCGCGCCGGCACATGGCTGCTGACGCCGCTGGCCGTGGCGCTGGTTCTCGTCGAGGTGACCGACCTGATTTTTGCCGTCGACTCGATCCCGGCGGTTTTTGCGATCACGGCGGACCCGTTCTTGGTCTTCACGAGCAACATCTTCGCCATCCTCGGACTGCGCTCGCTGTACTTTGCCCTCGCCGCCTTGATCAGCAAGTTCCGCTACCTCAAGCCCGCGCTGTCGCTCATCCTTATCGTCGTGGGCGTCAAGATGCTGGCCACCAGGTGGCTTGAGGCGCTGCTCGGCGAGGCGTTCAACCTCACCGTCCTCGGCGTCATTGTGGCGATCTTGGCCACCGGCGTGCTCACCTCGCTGATTGCCGGGCGGGGCGACGGGCAGCGCTAGCGGATGCTTGGCTGGGGACTCCAACAGCGCCGCCACACATGTTAGGCCGGCATGCGGGAAATACCGTTGCGCCGCGGTGGGGGTTCCGGTAACAAGGAGGCGTGGATTTCCCGCCTCCTCCAACAGCCAGATGAACCACCGGTTGAGAACCTCCTTGTTAGGCCGCGGGCTGCCCCGGCTGCTAGGGATGCTGGCGCTCCTCGGGGGGCTGTTGGCGGGTGGCTGGGCGCGGGCGTGGGAGGTGGTGACGTACGCGGAGCGCGAGTACGTGACGGCGGAGAGTCTGCGGGCGTTTTACGGTTTCAAGGAGTTGAGGCGCAGCGGCAACCGTGTGGAGTTGGACCGGCCGGAGATTTTGCTGCAGATGGCGGTGGGTGACCAAGACTGCGTGATCAACGGGGTAAAGTTCGTGCTGAGCAACAAGGTGGAGGAGGTGGACTCGAAGGTGCTCGTCTCGCGCATGGATCTGGTGAAGCTAATTGATCCGGTGTTGCGGCCGACCTACATCGCCAATGCGGGAGCGTTTCAGACAGTGATTCTGGATCCGGGTCACGGCGGCAAGGATCCTGGGGCGACGAGCATGTACGGCAACGAGGCGAGCTACAACCTCACGGTGGCCAACAAGGTCAAGGGGGAGCTGGTCAAGCGTGGGTTCAAGGTGGTCATGACGCGCACGAGCGACACGTTTTTGAGCCTGCAGGAGCGGGTGGACGTGGCCAACGAGTACAAGGACGCGGTGTTCATCGCCATTCACTTCAACTCTGGGGGGCGCAGCGCGCGGGGGATCGAGACGTTCACGCTCTCGCCCATGGGGGTGGCGCATTATGGCCGGGAGCTCAAACCGAGCGACTTTCGGGCCAACAGCGGCAACACGTATGACTCGGCCAATGTGGCGCTGGCCACCGCGGTGCATGGATCCGTGCTTGGGCGGTTGGGGAAGGCGAACACGTTTGACCGCGGCATCAAGCGGGCGCGCTACAGCGTGCTTAGCGGAGTGAGCCACCCGTCGATTCTCCTGGAAGGCGGTTTCCTAAGCCATCCGACGGAAGCCCAGTTGATCAACAGCGCGCGCTACCAAGAGGCCTTGGCTTTGGGAGTGGCCGAGGCGGTGGTGAAGTACCGCAACGCGGTGAGCCGCCCGGTGCCGAGGTAAGTGGCTGGGCGAGTGGAAGTTGGACTATGGATTTGCGGTGTTCCGGCTGAAGCCCGGCGAGCGCGAGATTCACCCGATGGCGTTGACGTTTCCGACCCGTCACGCGGCGCAGTTGTTTTTCCCGACGGTGCACATCCACGATGGCGAAGTGCATCCGGAGGAGGAGTTTGACCACACCCTGTACTGCCAAACCCGCCGAGGCGGCTTCGCGATGCTCAGGTGGGACGAAAGCCCACGACTTGCCAGTGGTTTCACCGATCCGCAGCGGGGAAAGGACCTGCTTGCAGAAGACCAGCACGTCCACCGGCGCAGCCTGCGCGGCAAGCTGCTCAACGCGGACATCCTACTTGCAAGCGCCTGATTATCAGAGGAAAAGCTCTCTCGGGCGCCAGGTGAGGATCTCCGGATCCCCGGAGGTGACCAGCACGGTGTGCTCAAAGTGGGCGGACGGGAGGCGGTCCTGGGTGATGACCGTCCAGCCGTCGTCAAGGATGCGCACGCCGGCAGTGCCCGCGTTGACCATCGGCTCGATGGCGAGGACCATGCCGGGTTCAAGAATCGGGGTTTTGCCGGACGGCCGGTAGTTGGGAACCTGCGGTTCCTCGTGCAGCTGGCGGCCAACGCCGTGGCCGACAAACTCGCGCACGACGGTGAAGCCAAGCGGTTTGACGTAGTCTTCCACCGAGCCGCAAAGCTCGGCGAGGCGGATGCCGGCGCGCGCGCGGTCGATGGCCTCAAACAGCGATTGCTCAGTGGCGGCCAACAGGCGCTTGGTTTCATCCGCAATCATGCCGGCGGCAACGGTGGTGGCGTTGTCACCAATCCAGCCGCCTTTGACGACACCGACGTCGATTTTCACAATGTCGCCGAGCTGGATGCGCCGCTCGCCGCCGATGCCGTGGACGACCTCCTCGTTGAGGGAAATGCAGATCTGCCCGGGGAACCCACGGTAGCCAAGAAACGCGCTCTTGCAGTCATGCCCGCGCATCAATTCCCCGGCAAGGCGGTCAATCTCCCCCGTGGTGCGCCCTGGGGTGACCTCCTTGGCAAGCTGCTGGAGGATCGTGCTGGCCGCCTCACAGGCGAGGCGCATGCGGCGGATGTCCGCCTCGGTCTTGATGGGGATCTTGGTGCGCTTGGCCATGGGGTCAGGTGAGGTGGAGCCGCTTGAGCATGAGCTGGAAGACCTCCTCGGGAGGCCCGGCGCCATCGATCTGGACGAGTTTGCCGTGCTCGAGATAGTGGCGGATCGCCGGGATGGTCAATGTTTCATAACTATCGTGGCGACTGCGGAAATTGCGCACCTCGTCGTCCTCGCGCGAGGCGAGCACGCCGCCACAGCGGGGACAGACGCGAACATCTCCCATCGCCGTGCGCGAACTCGTCCAGCGGCAGGTCTGGCACTCGAGCCGGTCCGCGACGCGGCGCTCAAGCACCTCGCGCGGGGCCTCCAGGGCAATTGCGGCCGTAAGCCCGCCGGTCTCCCTGAAGCGGGCATCAAGCCAATGCGCCTGCGGCAAGGTGCGCGGGTAGCCATCCAAGACCCAGCCGCTGGAATGCTCGGCGAGCCAACCGGCAAGGATCGTTTCCATAAGCTCGTCAGGCAGGTAGTGGCCTTGATCGAGGAACACCTTGGCTTGTTGCCCGAAGGCGCTCTTGGCAGCCACCTCACGGCGCAGCAGCGCCCCGGTGCTCAGGTAGTCGACGCCAAGAAACTCTGCGAGTCTGCGCCCCTGGGTCCCCTTCCCCGAGGCTGGCGGGCCGAGCAAAACAAAACGCGGCGCGGCAGCTTGGCTGCCGGACCGCGCGGAAGTCGTAGGATCCGAGGTCACGGGCGCATGTACATCGCCGCGACCGCCACCAGAATCATCGCCGCAGCAAAGAGCCAGATGTAGATAATGGCGGACCCCGATGCGGTGCGGCCGGTTTGCATCCGGTCATAGCGGCCCTTGATCTTGCCCTTGCGCAGGAAGCCATCGTAGTGGCGCTCCAGCAGGTGGGTCTCGACCTGACGCATCATGTCGAGCAACACGCCGACCATGATGAGCAAGCTCGTGCCACCAAAGAACTGGGTCACTAGCGCCGGCAGGTTCTGCCATAGCGACAGGGTCATCGGCAGCACAAAGACCATCGTCAGGAAGATCGATCCGGCAAAAGTCAACCGGCTCATCGTAAAGTTGAGGAACTCAGCCGTTGGCTTGCCCGGACGCACCCCTGGAATGTAGCCACCACTGCGCTTCAGGTCTTCCGACACTTGGCTCGGGTTGAACATCGTCGCCACCCAAAAGTAGCTGAAGAAGAAGATCATCGTTCCTGCGATCACGTAGTAGTACGGCGAGCCAGGGCTGACCGCCTCTTGGATCTTCTGGGACGTTGAGTCCTTCCACAGCATGTTGAGGAGGAGGGCCGGCAGGGCAAGCACTGCGGAAGCGAAGATGATCGGCATGACACCCGCGTAGTTCACCTTGAGCGGCAGGTACTGGGTTTGTCCGCCGAACTGTTTGCGGCCGACGACGCGCTTGGCGTAGTGGATGGCGATTCGCCGCTGTGCTTGGGTGATGGAGACCACCGCGGCAATGACGAACAAAAGGAAGGCGATCAGGCCAACAAGGATGAGCGCGCTGAAGTACTGGTCGCTGCCACTTTCATTACCAACCACATAGCGCTTCCACGTCTGGATCAGCGCGCCGGGGAAGGCGGAAATGATGTTCACCGCGATGATGAGCGAAATGCCGTTGCCCAAGCCGCGCTCGGTCAATTGGTCACCGAGCCACATCAGGAACACCGTGCCGGCCACGATGGTCATCACCGTCATGAACACCCAGTAGTTGGATGGATCCGGAACCAGAGCGCGGCCAACCTTTTCAATCCCGGAGAAAATGAAGATCTGCCCGGGGTTCTTGAGCGTCTGGGTAAGCATGAAGCCCTGAACGACGGCGATGATGATCGTCAAGATCCGGGTGTACTGGGTGATCTTCTGGCGGCCGCCATCCTCACGGGACAACTTGGCGAGCGTTGGCACCACGGCCGTCATGAGCTGGATCATGATCGAGGCCGAGATGTAGGGCATGATCCCCAAGGCAAACAGGCCGCACTTCTCTAATCCCCCGCCGCTGAACACGGTAAGCATGGCGCCCACCGCTGCCGCCGGATTCGGCCCTTCCGAGGCCAAACGCATCTTCAACCAGTCCTGGATGACGGTGGCATCCACACCCGGAAGCGTGAGGTGCACGCCAAAGCGGATGATGATGATGAGCCCAAGGGTGAAAAGGATACGGTCCCGCAGTTCGGGGACCTTCCAGGTGTTCGCAAAGGCGGAGATCATGTCAGCAGTGGAAAGTAGGAGGCGGTTTTTGTAAACAAGACGAGGAAGCGGGCAAGCGCTTCCTCGCCGGGAATTCTGAGGCTGGTGAGCGGCGTGGTGCCTACTCAGCCAAGTTGATCGAGCCGCCGGCCTTCTCAATCTTCTCGCGGGCAGTCGCGCTGACTGCGTTGACAGCGATGGTGAGCTTCTTGCTCAAGTCGCCGTTGCCGAGAATCTTGATCGCGTCGTAGCGGCCCTTGATCAGGCGGGCTTCCTTGAGGGACTCGTAGTTGACCGTCGCACCATCGTCAAACTTGGCCTCAAGCTGGGCGCAGTTGATGACGGCGATCTTGTCCTGGAAGTCGCTGTTGTTGAAGCCGCGCTTTGGCAGGCGCCGATGCAGGGGCATCTGGCCGCCTTCGAAGCCGGGCCGGACGTTGCCGCCGGAACGGGCCTTCTGGCCCTTGTTGCCTTTACCGGCAGTCTTGCCGAGGCCTGAGCTTTCGCCTTTGCCGAGGCGCTTAACGCGGTGCTTGGCGCCTTTGTTGGGCCGGAGCGTGTGGAGTTTCATGAAAGTAAGCTAAGAGGTAGGGTTGTTGGGCGCCGCCGCGGCGGACGCCCGAGGCGGTCAGATGGCCTTGACGGTCTTCTTCTTACCGCGCGAGCTGAGGATCGCGTCGCGGGTGCGGAGGCTGGCAAGCGCCTTAAGGGTGGCCTTGACGACGTTGGAGTGGTTGCTCGAGCCGAGCGACTTGGCCAGGACATCCTTGATGCCGACGGCTTCGCACACGGCGCGCACACCACCACCAGCGATGATGCCGGTACCTGGGGAGGCGGGCTTGAGAAGCACCTTGCCGCCGCCGAACTCAGCGTAGACTTCGTGGGGAATGGTGCCGTCAGCCAGCGCAACGCTGTTGAGGTTCTTCTTGGCGTACTCGCTGGCCTTGCGGATCGCGTCGGCCACTTCGTTGGCCTTGCCGAAGCCGAAGCCCACCCGGTTTTCCTTGTCGCCAGTGACGACGAGGGCCGAGAAGCTGAAACGACGACCGCCCTTGACGACCTTGGCGCAGCGGTTGATGAAAACGACCTTCTCGGTCAGTTCCTTGCCGTGCTCGTCGGTCGGGGCTGCCGGAGGTCCGCCGCGCTGACCGCCGCGCTGGCCACGTGGGCCACCGCCACCGCCGCCGCCGCCGAAGCCGCCACCGCCGGAGCGGTTGCCGCCACCGCCGAACGAGCGGTTACCTTGGCCGCCTTGGCCGCCTTGGAAGCCGCCGGGGGCGCCTTGGCCGCCGGGGGTGCCGCCGCCAGGAGTGGCGTTTGCTGCGGGAGTAGGAGAATCGTTAGGTGTCGCCATGGGAGTACTGGAAATTAGAATTTGAGACCGGCTTCACGGGCCGCGTCGGCAAGGGCTTTGATCTTACCGTGGAACAAATGACCGCCGCGGTCGAAGACCACCGTGCTGACATTGTGTGCCTTGGCGCGCTCGGCAATGAGGTTGCCGATGACCTGGGCGGCGGCCACGTTGGACGCGGCCTTCTCCACTGCCTTGTCGAGGGTCGAGGCGGCACACAGGGTGCGGCCGGCGACGTCGTCGATGACTTGGGCGTAGACGTGTTGATTCGAGTAGTGGACGGCCAGACGCGGACGCTCGGCGGTACCGGAAACTTTTTTCCGGATGCGACGATGGATGCGGCGGCGGGCTTCCTTGCGGTTGATGAGACTCATGGGCTGAGATGCGTGTAGTGGTTTTTGGCGTGTGCTTATTTGCCGACGCTCTTGCCTTCCTTGCGGCGAACGAATTCACCGACGTAGCGAA
>JBILQA010000325.1:0-3457 GCA_044373535.1 Akkermansiaceae bacterium
ATGTTTCATGGTATACAAAACGACTACAATGAGTGAGGCCAATACAACCGTTGATATCCCCCTTCCCCTGTTGGCGGAGCTTGGCAAGCGGGCTCCCGGGTGGGATGTATTGAGCATCTTGGATCAAGGGCTTAGCCGGATTGAGCAGTGTCAGCGGTCACTCAAAGTGCACCACCTGATGGTCACTTGTTAGGCTTCAAAGTGCACCACTTGCGGATGTGAAACCGCTTCCCACAAAGCACCGGCAAGGTGCTTGGATCGGGGGGCATGTCCAACATCCTCAAAGTGCCCCAACAACAAGCCATCCAGGCCCTGATCGCCAAGGGCTGGTCGATCCGCCGCATTGCCAGCACGCTGGGCGTGAATCGCCGTACGGTGAATCGTTACGCCCGTATCGCACCAAAGTGCACCACTGAAGTGACCACCGGGTCAGGCACTACGGAGGAACCAAAGTGCACCACCGAAGTGACCACCGGCTCCGCCACTTCGGAAGATCCAAAGTGCACCACCCAAGTGACCACCGGCTCGCGGAGTCTGTGCGGCGGTTTTCAAGCGATCATTGCGCCGATGCTTGAGCTCGGACTGAGTGCCCAACGGATCTATCAGGATCTGGTGGCGGCGCATGGATTTGGCGGTTCCTATCCGTCTGTTAGGCGCTACGTGGCGAAGCTCAAGGCGTCCGAACCCGAGAGGGTTTGGCGCATCGAGTGCGAGCCCGGTGAGGAGATGCAGGTGGACTTCGGGCTTGGCGCGGCGCTTGTTGGACCTAACGGGAAGACCCGGCGGACGTGGTTGTTCCGGGCGATTTTGAGCCACTCGCGCAAGGGTTACAGCGAGGTGGTGCTGCGCCAGGACACGGAGACATTCCTGCGGGTGATAGAGAACGCCCTGCGGTACTTCGGCGGGGTGCCGCGCCTGCTGAATTTTGACAACCTCAAGGCGGCGGTGATCAAGGCGGACTGGTATGACCCAGCGATGAACCCGAAACTGGCGGACTTTTGCCGCCATTATGGCACCACCCCGATGCCCTGTCGTTCGTACACGCCCCAGCACAAGGGCAAGGTGGAGCGCGGCGTGGCCTATGCCAAAAACAACGCGCTCAAGGGTCGGCAGTTCGCCTCGCTTGCCGATCAAAACGCCCATCTGCTTCACTGGGAGGAGCAGGTGGCCGACAAGCGCGTGCATGGCACCACCCGGCGACAGGTGGCCGCTGTATTCGCGGAGGAGCGCAAGGCGCTCGAGCCGCTGCCGGCGTCTATCTACGCGGTCTATCAGGAAGGACGCCGCCGGGTGCAGCGCGACAGCTTCGTCGAGGTGGCCAAGGCGTATTACGAGGCGCCGCCGGAGTACATCGGGCGGCAAATCTGGGTGCGCTGGGACGGACGAATGGTGCGCTTGCTCAATGACCGGATGGAACAGATCAGCGCTCATGCGCGGCTGGAGGCAGGCAAGTTCAGCCGGGCTCTAGGCGTGCGTGGCTTGCATGGCAGCATCAAGGAAAGCGCCGACTTTTGGCACCTGCGGGCCGCCGCCTTGGGCGAAGCCGCCGGGCGTTGGGCAGAGCGTGCGCTCGATACCCGCGGTGCCGAGGCCATCCGCAGCATCATGGGACTGTGTCGCTTAGCCGAAGAACACCGCGCCGCGGCCATCAATGCCGCCTGTGCCAAAGCCATGGACGCCGCCGCCGGACAGCCGTCCTTCCGGGCGATCAAACAGATGTTGGAAGGCGGCGCCCAAGCCCCCCAACAAACCCAGATGAGCCTGCGCGAGGTGGATCCGATCATCCGCCCGCTGAGTGCCTACGCCGATTTTATCCACAACGCTAACAATACAAACAAACAACATACCGAAGCATCATGAGCCAGATCGCCACCCTCAAAGCCCACGCCCGCAAGCTCCGCCTCGGCGGCCTCGCCGAGTCACTCGAGACCCGCCTGCTGGAAGCCTCCTCCAACCGCCTCGCGCCAGAAGAGTTCCTCGAAATGCTCTTCCAGGACGAGCTCGCCGTGCGCGAGGGACGCACCTCCGCCCGGCGCTTCAAGAGCGCAGACTTCCGCGAGTCGCGCAGCCTCGACGGCTTCGACTTCAGCTTTAATCCTAACATCCCGCGGGACCGGGTCTATCAGCTAGCCACCTGCCGGTTCGTCGCCGAGGCGCGCGACGTCTTGTTAGTCGGCCCTCCCGGCGTGGGCAAAAGCCACCTCGCCCAGGCGCTCGGCCGCGAAGCCATCCGTCACAGCCACACCGTCTACTACCGCTCGATCTTTGACCTGGTCCGCGACCTCGCCGGCAGCGAGGGAGGGGCCGAGGAAAGCCGCCTGTTGGCCCGCTACCTCAAGCCCGACCTGCTTATTATCGACGACATGGGTCTCAAAACCCTGCCATCCCGAAGCGGCGAGCTGCTGTTGGAGATCATCCTGCGCCGCCACGAGGTCCGCTCCACCATCATGACCTCTAACCGCCCGGTGGACGAATGGGGCAAGCTGCTAGGCGACGTCCCCGCCGCCGGAGCCATCCTTGACCGCCTGCTCCACCGCGCCGAGGTCATCGCCATCAACGGGCGCAGCCACCGCCTAGCAGAAGGCATCGCCGACCAGCAGAAAGCCGCATCCGCTACTCCGCAGCCAACCAAAGGCAGCAAACGGCACAGCCCGCTTACCGAAAGCGCATGATCGCTCCGGAGCGCCAGAGCGCGACCTTGGGGGGCCGCCCCCCCAACCCCCGGAGTTTTACGCATTGGGCCAATGGGCCGTTGCCGGAAACACCGGGTGCCGCGGCACGGAAAACACCGCGCCGCGACACGAGGCATGGCCCCTTTGGCGCCGCCCGCCGCTCCGGTTGCGCTCCGGCAGAGCCGTATCCTGCGGGCGACGGACGATGCTCCACAACGCCTCGGGCGACGCCAGATTTTTTCGCATCAACAGCGCCACAAAACGCAATCGCTCCTTGCAAGCCTCCCCCCCAATCCGTCAGAAAACACCTATCCGAGGTGGTGCACTTTGATGTGACCACAGGTGGTGCACTTTGAAGTGACCGGTGACACCCGCAGACTCTTATCCGCACCGGCAGCGATGGCCGCTTGCGGTTCAGCCGCCAGCAGCGTGACGCGCTGGTGGATGCCTTTGAGGCCAGCGGCGTGTCGGCGATGGCCTTCGCCAGGGAGCACGGGGTGAACTATCAAACCTTCGTGTCCTGGGTACGCAAGCGCCGCGAGAGCGCCCAGGGGGAGCTGGCGGCCGGGCAACCGGCGTTCGCCGAAGTGATGTTGGATCATGCGGCGGCTTCTGTTGGACTCGAAGTTCGCCTCCCCGGTGGACTGGTTCTTGGCATCGCCGACCGCGCGTCGCTGCCGCTGGCCATCGAGCTCATCCGTACGCTGCAACGCTCATGCTAACACTCTCCGGCAGCCTGCGCGTCTTCCTCGCCCTGGAGCCCTGCGACATGCGCAAAAGCTTCG
>JBILQA010000047.1:0-11950 GCA_044373535.1 Akkermansiaceae bacterium
GTGGTCGTCTCCTACTTCGAGTGGGTGCAAAACCTCCAGCGCTTCCAGTGGTCCGAGCAGGATGTCCTGGCCAAGCTCGAAACCCTGCTGCAGCGCTCGTTTGAGAGCATGCTCCTGTTTGCCAAAAACCACCGCATCCCGCACCGTCTAGCAGCCTTGGCGATCGGCATCAAAGAGGTCGCCGACGTCAAAGAACAACGCGGACTCTTCCCCTAACCATGCAGCGCGCCATTTTCCAACAGTTCGGCCAGCCCGAGCAGGTTCTAACTGTCGAGGACTCCCCCGCAGCACCGCTGCGCGCGGGCGAGGTACGGGTGAGGATGCTTGCCGCCTCGGTCAACCCGGCGGACATCAACTTCATCCAGGGCACCTACGGCATCAAGCCCGAGCTACCCGCCACGCCCGGCGGCGAAGGCTGCGGCGAGGTCAGCGAGTCGGCCGACCCGGCATTCGTCCCCGGTGAGCGCGTCATCTTCCTTGGCCGCGCCGCCACCTGGCAAAGCGCGGTGGTCGTTGCCGGCTCATTGCTCTTCAAGCTTCCGCAGGGTATCGATCCGCTCCAGGCAGCCATGCTTAAGGTCAACCCGCCCACCGCTTGGCGCCTGCTCACCGCCTTTGCCCCGCTGCCGATGGGCAGCTGGCTGGTCCAAAACGCCGCCAATTCAGGCGTCGGCCGCTGCGTCATCCAACTCGCCCGCGAGATGGGTCTGCGCACCCTCAACGTGGTCCGCCGCGATGAACTCCACGCCGAACTTATCGAGCTGGGCGCCGATGCCGTCCTAACAGAGTCGAACGACCTTGTCGCCGATGCCTTGGCAATCACCGGTGGCCAACGCCCGCTGTTGGCCCTCAACGCCGTTGGCGGGGACGCCGCGCTGCGCCAGCTCAACCTGCTCGCCGATGGCGGCCAGCAAGTGACCTACGGCGCCATGGGCCGCCGACCGCTCACCGTGCCCAATGGGCTGCTCATCTTCAAGCAACTCAGCCTGCACGGCCTGTGGATCTCCCGCTGGCTCGAGACTGCCCCGCGTGACGAGCTTGACGCCACCTTCTCCGACCTCGCACGCCTCATGCTTGCCGGTTCCCTGAGCCAGGCGGTCGACTCGACCTATCCGTTAGCCCGCGTCCGCGCCGCCTGCCTCCGGGCACAGCAGGAAGGCCGCGCCGGCAAGGTGCTGCTAGACCTGCGCGGCTAGGGCGCAAAAAAACCGCCGCGGCAACGTGGCCACGGCGGTTGGATGATTGTTCGAGCCGACCGCTTAGGCGGTGGCGGCTTCAAGCGGGATCACGTTGATGCGGCGACCATTCTGGTCGAACTTCACGTTGCCCGGGGTAAGCGCAAACAGGGTGAAGTCGCGGCCGCAGCCGACGTTCTTGCCTGGACGCCACTTGGTGCCACGCTGACGGATGAGAATGTTGCCGGCGATGACGGCTTCACCGCCGAATTTTTTGACTCCGAGGCGCTTGCTCTGGGAGTCCCGTCCGTTCTTGACGGATCCTTGTCCTTTTTTATGGGCCATGTCGAAAAGTGGGTTGGAGAATTTATCGAGCGCCTGGCGCTTAGCCGGCGATGCTGGTGATTTCCAGCTTGGTGAGGCTGCGGCGGAAGCCCTTGGTCTTGTGGAAGCCCTTGCGGCGCTTGAACTTGAACGCCACACCCTTCTTGCCGCGGAACTGGTCAAGCACGGTGGCGGTCACCGAGGCGCCATCCACCAGCGGTGCGCCGATCTTCGTGGTGGTCCCATCGTTGACAAGGAGAGCTTCAAAGCTCGCCGAGCTGCCAACTTCAAGGTCGAGACGTTCAACGTCAATACGGTCGCCTTGCTGGACGCGGTATTGCTTGCCGCCGGTTTTGATCACTGCGTATGCCATGGTGGTAGCGGGAAAAAGGGGTTGGTCCTGCCGCAGGCTCTTGCACTTGCGGACGGGGCGGGGAATTCAGCACGGAACCCCGCGGGCAACAAGGATTTTTTTTATAATCGACGTTCGAATGCTTAACATTACCAAAGTCTCATGCTTCTGAGCCTTGAAAACGCTGCCGCCACCGCTGCCGCCGGCCGCCTGCTCGCCGAACGCCTGCGCGCCGGCACCGTCATTGCTTTGACCGGCCCGCTCGGCGCCGGCAAAACCCACCTAGCGGCCGGTTTGGTCGCCGGCCTGGGCTCGGCTGACCCTGTGACCAGCCCGACTTTCACCCTGGTCCACGAATACCGCGGCAGCCAGCTGCCAATCTTCCACTTCGACCTTTACCGGCTCGAATCGCCCGCGGCGCTTCTTGAAATCGGCTGGGACGATTATCTCGCCGAGCCAGGCGTGATGATCGTCGAGTGGGCCGACCGCTTCCCAGAACTCATGCCCGCCCACACCCTCTGGCTTGCCCTTGAGCTCACCGGTGAGGGCCGCACCCTGCGCTTGCCCCTGGGCTGGTAGCTCCTTGCCACCAACACTTAGCGGACGCCACCGAGCGACTGGCTGGTCCGCTGCAAGGTCCGCCCTAGAAGATCCGGGATCCCGCACGAACTGAGCAGCGGGATGAGCGCCAGGACGATAAGCACCTTTGTTTGGCAAGCCTTGAACATGCACCTAGCCATAGGATCGCCCACCCCTCCCGTCAATCTAACCGTTGCTAGGCCGCACCGCTAGACCACCCGGCTATCGAGGTTGAACACCTGTCCGGAGGTTGCGTTCATCTCGAAGTGAAGGCAGCGGATGAAGGCGGCAACCTGAGCGGCCTGGTTGAAGCGGCCCAGGACGTGGGCAGCAAGCGCCGCGGCGCGGACGCTAGGCTGGAGATTGGCCGTCATCGGAGTTTCCAAGAACCCCGGTAGGACAGCATTGACCCGCACGCCACGCGGGCCGAACTCCTTGGCCAGCGAGCGCGTCAGGCCAAGCAAGCCAGCCTTGGCAGCGGCATACGCGCTTTGGCCGGCTGGCGGATGGATGGCTGAAAAGCTCGAGATGAAGACGATATGGCCGCTTCGGCGCTTCAACATCGAGCCCGCCACCGCACGTGCGCACAGGAAGGCGGCACGCAAATTCACACCCAGAACCTCGTCCCAGTTTTCCTCGCTCAGGCGCGGCAACAGCCGGTCACGCGACACGCCTGCGGCACACACCAACAAATCCGGAACTTCCATGGCGGCAAAACAACGCTGCACCGCGTCAGCGTCGGTGAGGTCCGCGTCAGTGCGGCTCAATTCTTTTACCATCATGCCACTGCGGGTGAGCTCAGCGGCCACCGCGGACCCAAGTCCGCCGTTGCCCCCTGTGACGATTGCCATTGCCATGCGTCATGTCACCCGACCGCGCGGCATGGCGCAAGCCCTAGGGTTGCTTGCCGCCCGGCTCAACCGTCGACTCGGTGCTTGGTCCACTGGTGCCCGGCGCCGAGGTGCCGCCGCTTGGCAGGCGCAGAACAATCGCATGGTCCTCGATGCGGTAGATCGCACCCGACTGCTCGCAAATATATTTGAGCACCGCGGTGGCGGGAACTCCCCGAAGATTCAAGGAGATCTCTCGCTTGGCCAAAACCCCGGACCCATCACGGATCACGAAGTTCGCCGCAAACTTCTTCTCCGACTCTCGATCGATAATGATCGCCAAGGCGTTCAACGCCTCCTTGACCGTTGCAGCGTCGAAATTGACCTCGGGAACAACAATCCGCGAGAGCGCCAACTCACGCTTGCGCAGGTTGAGCTGCTCAACATTGGCACCGAGTTGGTTGAGCTGAAACTGCGCATTGGCGTGGCGCGGATCAAGCTCAAGGACCCCCTTGAAAGCTTCCCGGGCGAGCTCAACCTCGCCGTCACGCAATGCAATAAGCCCCTGCTGGTAAACAGCCTGAACCTGCTGCGCGCGGTCCTGCGCCAAAACCGGGCTGGCCAATGTCAGTGCCGCGAAGAAAATACCGAGGTTTTTCATGTCCGAAGAACAAAAATGGTTTCCTATCCCGATGATTCTGAACCGAATTCAGAATCTTTACAATCGGAGAGAATCGACCACCGAAGCGCTCCCGCGCGTGAAGTTGTTCGCGTCGTTGAAGAGGAAATCTTTTTAAACTAAAATTAAACCCTTCATCGTCATACTGTGAATAACTCCCAAATCGGCCCGTTCCCCGTTGCCACTGCAAGGGTTCCACAGCGCCAACAACCTGTGTGGAAGCTGACCCGATCACCCACAACAGCGGCCCTCCACCCCGACCTCTTCTTCACAGTTCCTGACAATCCCCAACTTGTTCACACAATCCTGCGGGATATCCACAACCCCAAAGCTGGCCGCCGCGCTTGCCTCCATCGCGGCCAGCGCTCACCCTCCCAGCATGCTTGACCCCGACGTCGCGTGGATGCGCGCTGCCTGCGCCGAGGCGGAAAAAGGTGTCGGACTAACGGCACCTAACCCGCCGGTTGGTGCCGTGGTCGTGAGTGGCGCGGGCGATTGCCTTGGGCGCGCTTGGCACCGGCGCGCCGGCGGCGCCCACGCTGAGCGCGAGGCGCTCGACGCCGCTGTCGCAGTCCATGGAGTTGACCAGGTCCGCGGCGCCACGGTTTATATCACGCTTGAACCGTGCAGCACCCATGGCCGCACGCCGCCATGCACGGCAAGATTGTTGGATGCGGGTGTTAGCCGGGTGGTTTATGGCTCGACGGATCCCAATCCGGCGCACGCAGGGCGGGCGCGCGCGTTGCTTGAGCAGGCCGGCATCGTGGTGATCACCGGGGTTGAGGAGGCTCGCTGCGATGAATTGATCCGCCCCTTCGCCAAGGTCCAGCGATGCGGCCTGCCGTGGGTGATTTTGAAAACCGCGATGAGCCTCGATGGTCGCATCACCCGGCCACCGGGCGAGGGACAGTGGCTTAGCAGCGCCGCAGCGCGCGAGTCAGTCCATGCGCTGCGCCAACAGGTTGAGGTGATTCTCACCAGCGGCGAAACCCTGCGCCGTGACAATCCGCGGCTCACCCTGCGCGGTCCGTGTGTGTGCCCGGAAAAAATCCAGCCGCTGCGCGCGGTTCTCACCATGGACGCCGCCTCCCTGCCCTCGGGGGCAACGGTGTTCACCGACGCCCATGCCGAGCGCACCCGCGTTTACGAAAATCCCGACCTGCCCGCGCTGTTGGCATCTTTTGTGAGCGACCACCACGCCCTCACTGTGCTCATCGAGGCCGGCGGCCGCCTTGCTGCCCGCTTCCTTGAAGCCGACCTCGTCGACGAGGTTCACGCTTATCTTACGCCCTGGCTCACCGCCGGCTCGGTACCCGCCGTCGCTGGTCGCGGCGCCGCCGCCACGGACACCGCGTTGCGTCTCGAAGATCCAACCTATCAGCGCCTTGGCCCGGACGTCCTGCTCCGCGCCCGAGTCGCCGGACGCGGCGCACCATCGCGCCGCTGAAAAATTTTCCGCCTGCGGCGCCCCCACAAAAACGAGCGAACCCCATGGCTCGCTCCCAAAAATAGTTGGTATCCAACTTCCAACCTACCGCCGGTAACCCCAATAGCCACCCGAGCCGCTGATGATCACCTCAGTGTGTGAGCGCTGCGGATAATAGCCGCCACCGGTATAACGCGGCTCGCAATCCGGCACATACCGCGGCACATACCGCGGTTCGCACCGCGGTTCATATCGCGGCTCGTAGGATTGATAACCGCCTCCGTAGTAGACATTCGTCCGGCGGTTTTGCGGCGGCAGAAGCCGATACTGGTAGAGCGCCCGCCCGTAACGATCGTATCCAACAAAAACCTGCTCGCTGTAAATCGGCTCACCACACGAGGTGTAGCCGCTCACAAAAATTCGTGCCGAACTGTGACCCGCCTCGGCCGTGGCCGAAAAGGCGCTGAGGGCTGCTACGGCGAAGGCAATCATTCCGAGGGCTTTTTTCATAGGATAGTTGAGTTACCGATCTATGACGCGACACACCTCGCGCGCATTCAATCAATCGAAAAAATCCGCCGCTCATCGACAGCCCGTGCAGCAGAAAAATGCATGCCATAAAATTGGCCAAACTCCCGGTGGCAATCGGCCACATTCGGCCGACGTTCAGGGAAATTATTCGCCTCCATGAACACCCAAGATCAAGATCACCCGCTCAACCCGCAGGCCCCGCCAATTCAGGGAAACCCAACCGAACACCCGCAGGAACCCGCCCGCGGCTTGTTTTCCTCAGCGCTTCAAGCCGGCTGCCGCGACGCCCGCACCCGTGCGCTCGCCACCGCTCCAAAACTCAAACAAGCCGCCGCCAGTGCCGCCTATGAAGCCGCCTACAGTCTTGCCTTTGGCGCCATGTTTGCAGCCACCCTCGCGCGCGCGTTCCTTCCTCGCTCCCTTAAAAGCGGCCTCGCCAAGGGTGCCGCCGCGGGCCGCTTCGCCGCCCAACAGTGGCAGCCCGCTGCGCCGGACGCCGTGGCCAATGCCATATAAATCAACAAAACAGACAATATATCTAACAATAACCTAATATTTCGGCGACCACCCGCGTTTGCCCCCCCGAACCGCCGCGCCACCGCGCGGAACCAAGGGCGCGCTACCCCCCGGCGCACCCCTGCATTCCGTGCAGGCGCGGCGGTATTCTTTGCAAGCCCGCGCGGGCAACCCGCTTGGCACTTGCCCTGTCTAACAGAAAATCCTACTCCGCCGTCGCGGCGCATGAATGCGCGGCCTGGAGTAAATCAAGATTCACCATAACCAAGAAGGCACCCCCCGCCAGATGACTCCTATATTTCTCGTAGCAATCGCATTGAGTTTTTGGTTAAGCGTGTGGTTAGCCAGTGTGTTGGTGAGCAGGTTCTTGGCGGCCCCTGAGCGCCGGATAGAGAATTGGTTTGGGTGGCTTGAAAGCGGTCTGTGGAAGAAAGGGAAAGGACAGGAAGGGAACCGGATCCGATTGGGAGGGAACGGCTTCGCGGTCTTGCAAAACGGGACCCGGGAATGGATCGAAGTTGAGTGGGCGGAAGTCTGTGCGGTGATCGCATTCAAGCGCGAGCGAAGCATCAGCGGTGAGGTGTGTCTGCATTTCGAACTGGCGGATGAGACGAGTGCTGAGGCCGACGAGGAGATGGCGGGTTGGCCAGCGCTGTGCGACGAGTTGCCGAAGCGTTTGCCCAGTGCGCCGGAGTGGAAGGATTGGTTTGTCGCGCTCGTCGAGGCGGGGCAAGGCGACGCGACCTCTTTGTTTGAGCGTGCCAAACCGCCAGTGAATGCCTTTGACCCTCTGCAGGAAAGAGCGCCCAGCCCGCAAGGCCGGCCCCATCTCAAGGTTGCCCCGCGCAGAGGCGGGAAAGCGCTGGCGCGGGCCGTGGGCGAAAGTTCTTCCATCATGCGCGGCGTTTCCCTGCGCCGAGGATCCAGAGAAGGCGTCAAGCTGAGCGATCGCCGTTGAGTTCGGTTTGCCCACCTTAGCCCATCCCTGAGCGCCGGCTTGGGCTCAGAGGCCGCGTAATGCGTGGCCTCTAAGCCCGTGCGCTCTCGTCCGTAGCCACCGGGAACAATCCGTCCCGTGCTCCAATACCTCCGCCAGGCCCGGCATCGAGCCATCCCACCGGCCATCTCCGCCGCCTCCTTGCCAAAATCTCCAGGGTCCGAGCTTTGCCCGGCCTTTTTCGGTTGACCGCCCGTGCGCGCTTCGATTAGTTGCTCTTGAGACTCAGTCTCAAGACAAGCGCCCAATGAAACCACCCATGAACCATCGCTACCCGAGCGCGTGCCTGATCGCCGCGTTGGCCACAAGCGGGCTGTCAGCCGCCCAAGATGCCCTGACGACCCTTGAATCCGTGGTGGTGACTGCGGAATCCGAGGCGGATGAGACCAACCAGCAGGGCTGGCTGCCGGCGGTGAGTGGGGCGTCGATCTTCTCTGGAAAGAAGACCGCGGTGATCGACTTGGACGCGCAGCCACGGAACGTGGCAAACAACTACCGTCAGGCACTTTCTCAGACACCGAGCCTTGTGCTGGTGGAGGAGTCCTCGCCACTCATCAGCATCGGCTACCGTGGGCTCAACCCCCACCGTGCGCAATTCACCCAGGTGTTGCGCGATGGAATTCCGATCCACGCGGACCAGTTTGGATATCCCGAGGCCTACTACACGCCACCGCTCGACACAGTGGACCGGATGGAATTCCTGCACGGCGGCGCGGCCCTCCACTATGGCCCGCAGCCCGGCGGCGCGCTGAACTACATCACCCACCGGCCGCGCACCGACAAGTCGTTCTCGCTGCGCAGCGAGCATGTGATCGGCAGCGATGACCTCTATACCACCTTCACCTCGGCGGATGGCACACTTGAAAAGCTCGGCTACTACGTGTATTTCAACCACCGCGAGACCGATGGCTTCCGCTCCGCCAACAGCGGCTACGATCTGGATACCGGCGCCATCAAGCTGCTCTACTCGCTCGATAACGGCGGGAAAATTATCTTCAACGCCGACAGCTACCGCGAAACCCATGGCGAGCCCGGCGGCCTGACCCGTGCGGCCTTCAATACGGGAAACCGCGAGGCGACACGCTTGTTTGACGAGTTCCGGCTCGATCGCGACTCGCTCTCGCTAAGCTATGAAATCGAGCCAAGCGCCGGCTCGTTCTTCACCACCAGCGTCTGGTGGAGCGACTATACCCGCTTCAGCAAGCGCCAGCGCGGCGGCGGGTTTGGCACCCTGCCAACCGGGGCGGATGCGTTGACCAATTCGATTGAAAACCAGCAGTTTGAGACGCTTGGCATCGACTCGCGCTACCGCCGCGACTGGGGTGCGGACGGCCAGCACACGTTCGCCGCCGGGGTTCAGCTCTATCATGTCGATTCGCCGCGTGTGGAATCCCGCGGAGCCACTCCGGACGCGTCATCCGGCGCGATCCGCAAGACGTCCGATCGCGAGGTTCTCTATGCCCCGGTCTTCGTGGAGAACAAGTTCACCTATGGCAAATTTTCCCTCACGCCCGGCCTGCGGGTGGAGAATTTCCGCCAGGAAGTCAGAGAGCACATCAATCTGGACAAGCCTGATTTGGCCAACAAAAGGGTCTCGGACAACATCCTTCTTGGCGGCGTCGGCGCCGAGTACGCCACCGACGAACGCTCGGCCATCTACGGCAACCTCTCCCAAGGCTACCGCCCGCAGATCTTCACCGAGGCGGTGCCCCTTAGCAGCGGCCAGGTCATCAATGACGACCTCGCAGAAGGCAAGTCGCTCGAATACGAGCTCGGTTACCGGTCCCGCCCGCGCGACTGGCTGAGCCTGGACGCCAGCGCTTTTCTGCTCTCCTTCAAGGACCAGATCGGCACCGTCGGCAACACCGTCGAGAACGTTGGCGACGCGACCCACAAGGGCGTCGACTTGTCCGTCAGCATCGACCTCCTCGGCTTGCTCTCCAACACCGATGCCCGCGGGTCGCTCAACTGGTACGTCAACGCCACACTGCTTGATGCCGAATTCACCAAGGGCCCGAACGACGGCCTCGAGCCTCAGTACGCGCCCGACCACATCCTGCGAACCGGCTTCATCTACAGCTACAAGGACAAGACCAAAGCCAGCCTTGGAGGAACTTTCGTCAGCGACCATTTCGCCGACAGTTCCAACGAAGCCAAATGGCAGGTTCCCTCTTACAGCGTTTGGGACCTCACCGCAGAATACAAAATCCACGCCAACCTGCGCCTCGTCGCAGGGATCAACAACCTCCTCGACGAAAGCTACTTCACCCGCGTCCGCAGCGACGGAATCGATCCATCCAACGGGCGCAATTTCTATCTTGGCGCCTCGTTGGAATTCTAATCCGCCGCGGCTGCCTGACTCATTCGCCCTCTCGGTCTGTCCCTTTGAACGCGGTCGGTCCTCTCGGTGGTCCGTCCCGGGTCTGTCCCTAAGAGTGGAAGCCGCCCTCGGAGCACTACATTCAGAGGTTGATGAAGACTAGATGCGGTGCCGAGCGCCTGCGGCCAGAGAAGTATGGATTTCCCGGCTCCCCCCGGCGAAGCCCTCACGAGCCTCGTTACGCCAACGGCTGCAACCCGAGGAGGCTGCGCAGAAACGGCGCGGTGCGGCTTTCCGGGCTGGTGGCAACTTTTTCCGGGGTGCCTTGGGCGACGATGCTGCCGCCGTGGGAGCCGGCTTCCGGGCCGATGTCGATGAGGTAGTCGGCCTCGGCCATCACCGCGGTATGGTGCTCGATGACGATGACCGTGTGGCCCTCGTCGACGAGGCGGTGGAGGACGTCAATGAGTTTGGCGACGTCGTCAAGGTGGAGGCCAATGGTGGGTTCCTCGATCAGATAGAGGTTGGCCGGCGCGTTGGGTGTTAGGCGCGCCTTGGCGCTGCGGCCGCGGATGAGCTGGGAGACGAGCTTGAGGCGCTGGGCCTCGCCGCCCGAGAGCGTCGGCGAGGGCTGGCCAAGCTGGAGATAGCCGAGCCCGGTGTCGGCTAACAATTGGAGCGGGCGGGAGATTTTCGGATGGGCGGTGAAGAAGCCGGCGGCCTCGTCGATGGTCATGTGGAGGACGTCGCCGATGCTGCGGCCATCGTAGGTGATGGAGAGGGTGGCGGGGTTGTAGCGGTTCTCATCGCAGGTTTCGCAGGGGACCCAGGTGGTGGGGAGAAAATCCATCTCGAGTTTGACCCTGCCGTTGCCCATGCAGTCCGGGCAGCGTCCGCCGTCGGTGTTGAACGAGAAGCGCGACGCGTCAAAGCCGCGCAGGCGCGCCTCGGGGAGCTGAGCGAAGGTGGTGCGGATCTCGTCAAACACCTTCACGTAGGTCGCTGGACATGAGCGCGAGGTTTTGCCAATCGGCGACTGGTCAACCTCGTAGCAGGCGTTGAGGCCGGCCTGTCCGCTCACGGACTTGTATGGCTTGCGTTTCTTGGTTGGATCAAAGATCGCCGCGATGGCGCCGCGCATCAGCGAGGACTTGCCGCTGCCCGAGACGCCGGTCAGCACGGTTAGGCGGCCAAGCGGGATGCGCGCGTTGAGGTTCTTCAGGTTGTTAGACGAGCAACCCTGGAGGCGCAGCCACCCTTCGGTGGCGTTGGCCGCGGGGATGGCACGGCGGGCGCCGCGGCTCGGGTGGCTAACCGGGCGGGAGAGGGCGCGGCCGGTGACTGAGGCGGGGTTGGCCATCAGCTCGCGCAGCGTGCCGGCGGCCATGACCTCGCCGCCAAGCCGGCCGGCGCCGGGGCCGAGGTCTAGCAGGTAGTCGGCGCGCGCCATGGTGTCCTCGTCGTGTTCGACGACGAGGAGCGAGTTGCCCTTGGCCAACAGGGCCTGCAGGGTGTCTAGCAGGCGCACGTTGTCGCGCGGGTGGAGGCCAATGGTCGGCTCGTCGAGGACGTAGAGGACGCCGCGGAGGTTGGAGCCGAGCTGGGCGGCCAGGCGGATGCGCTGGGCCTCGCCGCCCGAAAGGGTGCGAGCGGAGCGGTTGAGCTGGAGGTAGCCGAGGCCAACTTCCGAGAGGAAGCGCAGGCGCTGGCCGATCTCCGGGAGGATGTCGCGGGCAATCAAGGCGTCGCGCGCGGAGAAGGAAAATTTCTCGACCGCCAGCGCGGCGGCGTCGACGGAGATGTTGGCCAGCGCGGCGATGGGAGTTCCCTGCAGGCGCACGGCGCGGCCGATCGGGTGCAGGCGGGTGCCCTCGCACTCCTTGCAGGGGATCAGCTCGCTGTCCTCGGCGCGGTCCAGCGCGCGGTCGGCGTCAACCTCGGCGGCAAGCACGGAGTCAAACTTGGTGACGTCCAGCGCGCGCTGGCGCTTGGCGACGACCCCGTGGCCGCGGCAGTTCGGGCACCAGCCGTGCGGCGAGTTGAACGAGAAAAGCCGCGGGTCAAGCTCGTCAAACGAGCGCGCGCAGCTCGGGCAGCTCATCGCCGCGGAGAGGACGACGAACTTTCTTTCCGGCGTTAGAATCCGCAGGGTGTTCTTGCCGATCTGCAGCGCGCGGGCAATCAGCGCGGGCAACTCCAAGAGGGCTGACTTCTCCGCCGC
>JBILQA010000048.1:0-11947 GCA_044373535.1 Akkermansiaceae bacterium
GCGGCGGCGTCGGTGGTCGGCACGTGGTGGGCAAGCATCAGCAGCATCCAAGTGGCCGCCGCGAGGAGCAGCGCGGCAAATCCTCCCAGCGCAAACTTTTCCGCGCGGGTTGAGCGGGGGGATCCGGGCGCTGGGGGTTCGGCAGGGGCCGGCGTGGGAGGCATCTCGGGGTTGGCCGCCGGCGGGGCGGGCGCTGGGGGCTGCGCGGCTGGAACCGCCGATTCATCGTCGAGTTCCCAGAAACCGTCGGGGCTGGGAATTTCCTGCGGTCCGCCGGTGCCCGGCTTGGCCCCATGCGCAGCGATGGGACCGGGGAGCGGATCGGTGGGAAAGTTCATACGGCAGCAGCGATTCATCGGTGTACCGCCGGGCCGGACCGATGGCCAGCGCGAATCCGCCCGGGGAGCGCGGCGTGGCGCCGGGCGGAAAAAGGGTTTGCAAGGTGGGCGGTGCTGGGCAATGCACTCGGGCACCGACGAACGAATCATTCACCATGGCGGACCGAGAAGACAAAAATCCAGAGAACGTGGCCGGCGCATTTTACGTCGACAGCCAGTGTATCGACTGCGACCTGTGCCGGGAAACCGCGCCTGACAACTTCACCCGCGCGGACGACGAGGGCTACTCGTACGTCTTCAAGCAGCCGGAAACCCCCGAGGAGCGCGCCCAGTGCCTTGAGGCCATGGAAGGCTGCCCGGTCGAGGCGATCGGCGAAGACGGGAAGGACTGAGAATGGCCGGCCAGGACCCATCCGAAGCGCTGCGCCGCAGGGTGCTGCGGGAATGGTGGGGTGGTGAGGAGCCCGTCGATCTGAACCGCAGGGTTTCCCTGGCGTCCAACTTTGTTGAGCGGATATTGCGCGAGGCCGGCGCCGCGGGCGGGCTCGAAGAGGAGCGCTTGCGCGAAAGCTGGGGCACGGTGGCCGGGGATTTCATCGCGCGCCACACCGAGCCGGTGTCCTTCCGCGGCGGGTTTCTCAAGCTCCGGGTCCTGCAGCCGGCGATGCGCTTCCACCTCGAGCAGATGAAGGCGCCGCTGCTGGCGCGCCTGCGCGAGGAGCTCGGCGAGAAGAATGTCCGCGGCATCCAGTTCACCCTCGGCTAACCGTGAGATCTATCCGTCATGTTTAAAAACCTCATCTTCGATTGGTCGGGCACCTTGGTTGACGACCTTGGCCCCGTGTTGGACGCGACCAACGCGGTGCTGGCGAGGTACGGGCGCGAGGTGCTCAGCCGGGAGGAATTCCGCCGGTGTTTTCGCCTGCCGTACGTTGATTTCTACGCGGAGTGCCTGCCGGGGATTGCGATGGGGGAACTCGAGGAGCATTTCCGCGTGGCGTTTGACGCGTCGAGCGCGCCGGTGTTGGTGCTGCCGCATGCGCGCGAGAAGCTCGCCTGGTGCGCCACCCACGGGATCCGCTGCTTTGTGCTCTCGAGCATGGACGAGCAGGCGTTTGCCCGGCAACTTGAGGAGTTTGGTCTCGCGGGCCAGTTTGAGGCGACCTACGCGGGCATCATCGACAAGCGCGGGATGATCCATGAGATTCTTGAGCGCCACGGGCTCGACCCGCAGCAGACCGCCTTCATTGGCGACATGGTCCATGATGTGGAGACCGCGCGCCACGGCGGGATCGCCTCGATCGCCGTTCTCACCGGCTACACCCATGCCGAGGCCCTCGCCGCGGTGCGCCCTGACCTCACCGTTCCCGACCTGCTGGCGCTGCGCGTCCTGCTCGAGCGCGGCCGCGGCAACCGCGCTTCGGATGGTGCCGTGGTGGCCGGTCGGCCGGACCGCATCAAGCTGCGGCGCTTGTTGGTCGAGTGCCACATCGGCGTGCCCGCGGACGAGCGCGCGCAGCCGCAGACGCTCGCCCTCAACGTGTTGCTTGAGCCGCTGGGCGGCTTCTCCGGCCTCGCCGATGACATCGCCAAGACCGTCGACTACCACGCGGTTGCCCTTGAGCTCGCCGCCTGGGCCGCCGAGCGCCCGCGCCAGCTTATCGAGACGCTCGCCGTCGAGCTCGCCGAGCGCCTGCTGGCAGGCTATCCGTTAGCCGCGGTGGAGATCGAGATTGAGAAAAAGATCCTGCCGCAGACCGAGTTTGTCGGCGTGAGCGTGCGGCGCGTGCGGCTGCCGGGTGGTTAGGCCGGAGGGTTTCTAACCGCAGATTTACGCGGATTTCCGCGTACGGAGCCGACTCCACGGCTGGATTCGCCTGCAATTCAGCTTTCAGTCTTCAGCTTTTTCACTAGAAGTTTTTGTTTACCAGACATGAAAACCACCCTCCTTGCCTTGATGCTCTCCTCCGCGAGTTTGCTGGCTGTGAAGACGCCGGCGGAGAATGGCGCTGGGGCCGGTGAGGCGAGCGAGGGCGCGCCGCAGGCGGTGGTGGATGATGCGGGGAAGCAGTTGTTTGGCAAGATGCTGGGTTACTGGGTGGTTGATTTCGAGTCGGCGGTGACAAGGAAGGGGCTGGCCGGGAAGGATGTTGGCGCGGCGGAGGAGAAGCAGATGGCCGCGCTGACCATGGAGATCACGGAGACGGTGATGAGCAACTATCTGCCGGAGCCAGCGGCGCCGGGGCCGACCAAGGTGATCTTGCTGTCCCAGGATCTTGCCAAGCGTTCGATCACGCTGAGGGATCCGGACTTCGAGGACGAGCCATACGAGCTTGCCACTCTGGTACTCTCTGCCGATGGCGACCACCTGACCATCGGGGACGTTGATTTCAAGCGGATCAGCAAGGAGGCATTCACCGCGCGGGTGCCTCACGCGGTCGACGATGCCGGCAGGCAGCTCTTTGCCAAGATGCTCGGCTATTGGGTCTTCGACATGGATTCCGCGGTGAACAAGAAGGCCATCCAAGACGGCGCACCATCCGAAGACGATAAGAAGGAAATGGAAACCTTCACGATGGAGATTTCGGCAAGCGCGATCACCCAGTATTCGCTGGACGGACCTGTGCCCGAGGAGATCGCGCTCTGGTCGCAGGATCTTGCTGCGCGGTCGGTGACCATCGAGGACATGGTCGTGAGCCTCTCGGAGAATGCCGAGCGCCTGACCGTGAAGGAGGCCGCGGACGCATCCGGCACCGAGTTCAAACGCATCACCAAAGAGGCCTTCGAGAAGCGCGTCCCGGAAGACCGCCGCAAGGCCCCGCTGGCACGATGAGGTCACCGGGATCTCCCTGCCGAACATGGGAGCGGCGACTTTAGTCGCGCGTCCATGCAATGAAAGGCGGCGAAAGTCGCCGCTCCTTGGCGCGCCGACTCCAGGTGCAGGTTTTAGCGTTCAACGTCTAACGTCTATCGGCAAGGATCTGGCGGATGGCCGTGACAAGTGGCGGGCCGTGGTAGACGAAGCCGGTGTAGAGCTGGACGAGGGAGGCGCCGGCGCGGATGCGGCGCGCGGCGTCGTCAGCGGTCATGATGCCGCCGACGCCGATGATGGGGATTTTGCTGCCGAGTTCGGCGTGGAAGGCGGCGACGACTTGGTCGGCGCGGTGGGTCAGCGGGGCGCCGGAAAGGCCGCCGGCCTCGTCGGCGCGCGGGTGGCCGGCGACGGCGGTGCGGTCCAGGGTGGTGTTGGTGGCGATGACGCCGTCCAGACCGGTGTCCAGGAAGGTGCGGGCAAGCGCGCGGATGTGGTCGCCATCGAGGTCGGGCGCCACCTTGAGGGCCAGCGGGACGCGGCGGCCGTGGATTTTTTCCAGGCGCGCCTGCTCGGCCTTGAGGGACTCAATGAGGCGCGCGGTGGTGTCGGCGGCTTGCAGGTCGCGCAGGCCAGGGGTGTTAGGTGATGATAGATTCACCGCGATGTAGTCGGCCACGGGATAGGCGTCGCGCAGGCAGGTGAGGTAGTCGGCGGTGGCGTCCTCGTTCGGGGTGTCCTTGTTCTTGCCGATGTTGAATCCGACGATGCCGGCAAAGTCCTTGCTGCGGGCAACGTTGGCGACTCCCTGGGTGATACCCGGATTATTGAAGCCCATGCGGTTGATGATGGCCTCGTGCTCGACGAGGCGGAACAGTCGCGGCTTCGGGTTGCCCGCCTGCGGCCGCGGCGTGATCGTGCCGATCTCCACGGCGCCAAATCCAAGGTGGCCAAACGCGTCAATGCAGTTTCCCTGTTTGTCGAGACCGGCGGCGAGGCCGACGCGGTTAGGGAATGTGAGTCCCATGCATTCCACCGGCGTCTCGCCCGGCACGGGGTGGTCAAAGCCGTTGAGCAGCGCGAGGGCGTTGGCCACGCGCAGGCCCGTGAGGGTGACGTGGTGGGCGCGCTCCGCGTCGAGGCGGAACAGCAGGTTGCGGGCGGCGGTGTACAGGGCGGGTGACATGCGGCGGGGCTGTTAGAACAAATTCTGCGTGCGCGCGGGAGGATATTTCAGACCAGATGGGCGGCGATTTCGTCGACGAGGAGGGGTCCGCGGCCGACGAGGCGGAAGCGCTCGGCGTCGCAGGTGGCGAGGAGTTCTTCTTCGAGGATCCCGAGGCGGGCGCGTGCGGGGGCATCGAGGAGGCTAAGGGGGGCGCCCTCGCGGGTGCGCAGGAGCAGTGCAAGGCGTTCGATGCGGCGCGCCTCGGCATCGAGTTCCTCGACCTCGGTGGCGGCGTGGCCAACATGGTTGACCATGGTGATGAAGCCGGCGGTGTCGGCAAGGTTGCGGTGGCGCACGGCGGCGAGGGTGCTAACAGCCGAGGGGCCCAGGCCAAGGTAGTCGTGGCCGCGCCAGTAGCCTTGGTTGTGGATCGAGGCGAAGCCGGGCTTGGCGTAGTTGGACGTCTCGTAGTGGTCGAAGCCGGCGGCGGTGAGGATCCGCTCGGCGGCGAGGAAGTCAGCGGCGTTGCGGTCGATGTCCTCGCGGTAGTCGCCGCGGGTGAGGCGGTCGAGAAACTCGGTGTCCTCCTCGTAGGTGAGGTTGTAGGCGGAGATGTGGTCCGGGTTGAGGGAGGCGGCGGTTTCGAGGGTGTCCTGCCAGTCCTCGGCGGATTGGCCGGGGATGGAGAACATGAGGTCGATGTTGACGGCGGGCATGCCGGCCTCGCGCAGGACATGGACCGAGGCGATGGCCTCGTCGCGGGTGTGTTCGCGGCCGAGGGTTTGCAGGACGTGGGGGGCAAACGACTGGATGCCGAGCGAGACGCGGTTGACCCCGAGGGACAGGAAATGTTGGGCCTTGGCGGCGTCGAAGGTGGCCGGGTTGGCCTCCAGGGTGACCTCGCCGAGCGAGCGCAGGTCGAGGGCGGAGTGCAGGCCGTCAAACAGGCGCGAGAGGTGCGCGCGGGAGAGCATCGAGGGGGTGCCGCCGCCGAGGTAGAGGGTGGTCACCGGCTCCAACAATTGGGGGGCGCGGTGGCGGGCCTCGGCGCTGAGCGCATCGATAAAGCCGCGCATGTCGGTGTTGCCCGGGGTGTGCTTGTAGAACGAGCAGTACGGGCAGATCCGGTGGCAGAAGGGAATGTGGACGTAGAGGTGCAACGGCCGTGAGCATCCACGCTGCGGCCCGAATGCGCCAGCGGGATGTCATTTGAGTTTTGGATCGGGCGCCTGATTGAGTTAGAGCTGCGGCATGCAGGGGAGGAAAATCGAGGAACGTGAGCTGCTCAAGGCGGTCTCGCGGTCGTTTTACCTGTCGCTGCGGCTGCTGCCCGGGCCGATGCGCGAGCCGCTGAGCCTTGGGTATTTACTGGCGCGGGCCAGCGACACGCTGGCGGACACCGCGGCGGTGGCCGTGGCGCAGCGCGCCGAGTTGCTGACGGAGTTTGGCGAGGTTGTCGCTGGTACGCGCGCGGTGGGGGATTTCCAGGAGCGCTTGCTGCGCGACTTTGTCCCGCAGCAGCGGGATGCGGGCGAGGCCCGGCTGTTAGGTGGGGTCACGGCCTTGGTCGACTGGCTCGAGGAGCAGCCGGTGGAGATCGCCGCGGCGATCCGCGAGGTGCTGGCGACCATCGTGGCGGGGCAGCGCTGGGACCTTGAGTTTTTTGCGGGTGGCGGTGTGCGGGTGGTCGATGCGGCGGCGCTGGAGAAATACACCTACCAGGTAGCGGGTTGCGTCGGGGCATTCTGGACGCGCATCGGGTTTGCAACGATGGGCGAGAAGTTTGCGCGCGGCGGCGAGGCGGAGCTGACGCGGCTGGGGGTGAGCTACGGGTGCGGGCTGCAGCTGGTCAACATCCTGCGCGACGTCGAGCGCGACCGGCAGTTAGGCAGGTGCTACCTGCCGGTGGACGCCGCGGGTGACGCGGACGCGTTGGTGCGGGTGCGGCGCGGGTGGATTGAGCGCGCGCGGGTGTGCCTGGCTGACGGGCTCAGCTACGCCGCACAGGTGAGCTCGCGGCGGGTGCGCACGGCCACGGTATTGCCTGCGCTGTTGGGGATGGAGACGCTGGACAAGTTAGCCCGGGCGAGTACCGCCGAGCTCGCCGTGGGCGTCAAGATTGGCCGCGGGGAAGTGTACGCGAGCCTCTGGCAGGCAATGATTTTCCGGCAGAGGGGGCGATGAGGTCCAGGGCGGCGCCTGCGTCAGGGCAGTCTAAGCTCAATTAATTGAGGGATATTACTTCCAATGCCCTAGGGCCTCCAGCGACGGAATCGGCTGGAACGTGTGTGTCGAAGGTGGCGAAGCGGGCATGGTTGGCAGCCGCCAAAGCCAGCAAATAAATATCTGAAACTCTCGATGGAGTGAGGCAGTTCACTTGCAACAGGAACTTTTCATTCAACAGAGAGACATTCTGTCCGCAGGATTCGGCGCTCAATTTCCGAACGAAGCGCAGCAGGGCTTCTCTGACCGTTCCGCTAGTCCCAAGACAGTTTGGGTATTTCGGCTGACTCGCCACTCGGATCACGCCGTTTTCCACATGGGAGCACATCACCACCCTGAGCGGGGAGCGGCGCGCATACCATTGATGTGCCGCCTCATGATGGACATGCAGCGGATCAAGCAAGGCCAGCAGAACGTTGACGTCAGGCAGGAAGCGCTTCACACCATCTCATCGAGAAGTTCCTTGACCACCTCAGGAGTCACCGGCTGTGCCGATGCGGACACAGGGAACAACGGGATTCCATTGCGTTCGGCTGGCGCATTGGCGGCAGCTTCCACTGCGCGCCGAAGCAAGGCCGAGATGACCGTTCCGAGGGGCTTGCGCTCTGTTGCAGCGAGTCGCTTGGCCGTCTCTAAGACGTCGTCGTCGAGATTCAGGGTTGTCCTCATGGTGCAGAATCTCACGCGTCACCCAGCGGTAGTCAAGTTTGGCTCCCCCTGAGCCTATCTCGGTACCTAGCGGGCTGGGCGGATCGCGGGTCCTAGCAGCGGGTCTGGTTGAGGGCGTGGATGGATTGGCCGTCTGGGGAGGTCCACGAGTGACCGGTGGCGATGGCGGTGCTAACGAATTGTTTGGCGTTGGCGACGGCCGTCCGGAGTGGCTGGCCATGGGCGAGGCCCGCGGCGATGGCGGCGGCCAGCGTGCAGCCGGTGCCGTGGCTGGCGGGCGAGTCGATCCACGGCGCGGCAAAGCGCTGGAGCTGGCCGTCGGGGCTGGCGAGCAGGTCGAGGCGCTCACCGCCGGCGGCGAGGTGGCCGCCTTTGAGGAGGCAGTGGGTGTGGAAGAGGCCCGCAAGCTCGCGCGCGGCCGGTTCGAGCTCGGCGAGGGTGGTGACCGGTCGCCCTAACAAGGCGGAGGCCTCCGGCATGTTGGGGGTGATCACGCCGGCCAGCGGCAGGAGCAGCTCGCGGTAGGCGCAGAGCGCGGCGTGCTGCATGAGCGAGTCGCCCGAGGAGGCAACCATGACTGGATCGACAACGAGCGGGATGCGCCGGCCTGCTAGAACGGCGGCGATCGCAGCGATGTGCTCGGGCGAGAAGAGCATGCCGGTCTTGATGGCGGCGACCGGGTAGCTGTCCAACAACAAGGCCACCTGGTCGGCGACGACCTCCGGGGGGACCGGGTGGACGTGGCGCACGGTGCGCGGGGTTTCCGAGACGACGCAGGTGACGGCGGTGAGGCCGAAGGTGGCGAAGCGGGTGAAGGTTTTCAGGTCGGCCTGGATGCCGGCGCCGGCGGAGCAGTCGGAGCCGGCAATGGTGAGGACGACGGGTGGCGAGGCGGCATTCATGGCAGGGACGCGTGGGCGGCACGCGGGGCTGAGCTTGGGGGCTGTTAGGGGGGCAGGCAAGGCTGGCGGATTCCGGCCTTGGCCGAGGGGTGGGGAGCAATTAGCGTGTGCGGGTGGCAACAACGATTCGCGAGCTCTCCGGGCTGAAGGTAACGGTGGATGAGGTCATCTACATGCCGACGCTCGACGCGCCGGCTGACCGGCCGCATCCGTTCGTGTACTTCATTTCCATCCACAACGGGTCGGATGAGACGGTGACGATCCGCGGGCGCAAGTGGGTGGTGCGCGAGGACGCCGGGGAGACGGTCGTCGTGGAGGGCGCCGGGGTGGTTGGGCAGTCGCCCGAGATCCTGCCGGGGAAGGGCTTTTCCTATAACAGTTATCATGTGGCGCGCGGCAGCGGGCAGGCGGAAGGGGCATTTTTTGCCGAGACGGCCAGCGGCGAGCGCGTGCTTGCGCGCATTCCGGTGTTCCGCATGGAGGTGCCGGAGTGAGCAGGGGGAGGGTTCACCGCTAAGGGGGCTTCTAGCTGCTGCTGGGGTCTCCGCTGCTGAGGTCTTTGCTGCTAGGCTGTGGGGCAGCCGCGGGTGTTAGTCCGATCTCGGTGGCGAGGAATGAGACCGGGCGGTCGTGGGGATCGAGCGGCAGTGAGGGGACGAGTTGGGTGTGGAAGGCGATACCGACGAGGGTGGTGGTGGGAGGAGTGCGGGCAAGGAAGCGGTCGTAGAAGCCGCCGCCCTTGCCGAGGCGGTGGCCGGTGGGGGTGAATGCCTCGCCGGGGCAGAGGATGACGCTGAGGTCGGCGGGGTCGACAAGATGGGCGGGGTTGGGGTCTGGCTCAAGGATGCCAAAGCCGCCGGCGTGGAGTTGGCTGGCGGGATCCGCGACGAGGAAGAAGTCCATGTGGCCGGCCGGCGATGCGCGTGGGTAGGCAAAGCGCCAGCCCGGAAGCAGCAGCGGCAGACCGGCGAGCACCGGCTCGCGCGGAAGCGCGGCAAACAAGCCGATGGTTCCCGGCGCAAACCGCTGACCCAGCCAGCCAGCAAGATGGCTGACGATCATCCCCGAGGCTGCCGCACGGCTTGCCGCGGGGAATTGCTCAAGGCGCGCGCGGATAGCTGCACGCAATTGATTTTTAGGATGCTGAGGAAGGGGATTTGCCACTTGCCAATGCGGGTAGGAGGTTTGAGAAGTAAATGGACATGAGGATGGTATTGCAAGTCGTGGCCGCGGTGCTGGTGATGAGCGTCGCCGGCGTGGCCGCGGAGCCGGAGCCGGCGCCGGGCGAGAAGCGCTTTGAGTTCAAGCCACTGGAGGTGACCCACTCGATATTTGGGCAGGATTTGGACATGCTGGATCGCGAGCGTGAGGAATATGCGACGAATCTGGCGACCCACGCGGCAAACCGTGTCGCGGCGTCGGGAGGCGACGTGGCGTCGCTCGAGGAGGCGCGGCGGATGCTTGCGTTGTCGCGCCATTTGTCGCCGCGCAACCGCAAAGCGCTGGTGGTGAGTTTCCAGCTGGCGCGCGGGATTTTGCCCGAGGCATCCGAGAGCGATTACAGCCGGCCTGTGTTGGCGCGGCTGTTGCTGGCGCGGGCGCAGCTGCTAGAGAAGCAACCAGGGGAGGCGAATGCGACGGCGGGGCGGTGTTTTGTGGAGATCGCCGTGGCGCTGGACCCGCGCAACGAGGACGCGGCTTACGCATTTGAGCTTAAGCGCCTGGACGGGACGGCGATGGATTGGAAGAAGCTCACCGAGGCGGCGGCAAGCACGGACGGATCTGGAGACCCCGCGGCGGGTGTGCGGGTAGCCCCACCGGTGAAGCAAGCGCCGGGGCGTTAGTCGGGAGCGCCGAGGCGCGGAGGGTATTCGCCGGCGGCAACCAAGGCGGCGATGCTGGCAACGACGTGGGGCTTGTCCTGCGGGTAGGTGACGCCAAACCACTGTGCGGTGGTGTCAAGCACGCGGCATTCGGCGGCACCGGAGTGAATCATCGAGTCGACAGCGGCGGGGATGTAATACTCGGACTTCGGCTCGCTGCCGCGGCGCCCGAGGAAGTCGACAAGCCCTTGCTCGGCAGCGGGGAAGAAGTCCGGGGTGAAGCCCCAGAAGTTCATCGAGACCGGCGATCCGGCGGGAACGACGACGCGATCGCCTGCTTCGTTTGAGCCACGCACGACACCATCGTCATCGCGGCTGATGTTGATAATCTCCTCAACTTCCTCAAGCAGGCCAGCGGCGTTGCTGCGGCAGATTCCACGGTTGACCGAGCCGTGTTCGGACAGGGTGTTTTCCAAGGGGTAGCCGATCATGACGTAGCGTCCGGGGGTGGCGTCGGCGTGGCGGAAATAGTCGACCATCCGCAGGTAGGCATCGCGGCCGTAGAAATCGTCCGCATTGATGACAGCGAACGGGCCGTTGACGAGTTCGCGCGCGCACCAGACGGCGTGGGTCGTGCCCCAGGGTTTTTCGCGCCCGGCGGGGGGCGTGAAACCGCCGGGAAGGTCGCTGAGGGACTGGAAGGCGTAGTCGACGTCGATGATGCCCGCAAAGCGGTGGCCGATACCTGCGCGGAATGCCTCCTCAAAGTCGCGCCGGATAATGAAAACCACCCGGCCAAAGCCCGCGCGCAGGGCGTCAAAGACTGAGTAATCCAGGACGGTTTCGCCGTTGGGGCCCATTGGGTCCATTTGCTTGAGGCCGCCGTAGCGGCTGCCCATGCCGGCGGCAAGGATGAGTAGGGTGGGTTGCATACGGGTAGTCAGAGTGGTCGGGCGGAGGCGGGCTTGTTAGCCGCGGCGGATGGCGATTTCCAGCCTTTAGATTGGCGGCCACGGAAGAATCGTCGGGCGTGAAAACCGTTTGTCAGGGCGCAGGGCGCGCCGAGGGTTTTGAGTCATGGCCATGCCTGAGGATTCAATCCACCACCCGCATGACAAACTTTTCAAGGTTGGGTTCAGCCGCGCTGAGAATGCGGCGGCCTTTTTGCGTGAGGAGGTTCCTGCGGCCGTGGCGGAGGCGGTCGATTGGGGGCGGCTGCACTTGGAGCCAGGGAGCTTCATTGATTCGCACTTGCGGTCATTCTCAAGCGATCTGCTTTTTTCCGCGCCCATCGGTGATGCAGACTGCCTGATTTACCTTCTATTTGAACTCCAAACCCGCGAGGAACCGATGTTGGCCCTGCGTCTGCTGCGCTACATGGTGCGCATCTGGGAAACGTGGCTCCAAAACCATGGCCAAGGGCCGGGCGCGCCCTTGCCGGTCATTGTGCCAGTTGTTCTGGCCCAAGACTCGAAAGCTTGGAACCTAGCGCCGGGATTTGGGGATTTGTTCGCTGTGCCGGCTGGCCACGAAGTGGAGTTGGCGCGGTTTGTCCCCCAGTTCAGCTTTCAACTCATTGAGCTTGCGACGCGCCCATTCGAGGCCATCCACGGCACCCCTGCGGGCATCATGATTCTGCGCACGATGAAGGCCGAGAGGACGGCGGATTTGTTCGCGGACCCCGTGTGGGACGAAGAGCTTTTGGTCCAAATCCCGCAAGAGATTTTCGAGCTTCTTGTGCGCTATATCCTCGGTGCTGACGTTGACAAAGAGCGCTTCAAAAGTAAGGTTAGGGGGATCCTAGAAGTCGACTTGCAAACGAAAGCCATGACCATCGCTGATCAACTGCGGTCTGAAGGACGTCAGGAAGGACGTCAGGAAGGGCGTCAGGAAGGGAGTGCGGCGCTTGCCAGGGCGGTGGTCAGCACTCTGGAAGTGAGATTTGCCGCGGTGCCTGAGGATGTGGTGGCATCGGTCAAGACGGTGCGAGAGCTTGAGCGCTTGGAGCAGCT
>JBILQA010000049.1:0-11933 GCA_044373535.1 Akkermansiaceae bacterium
TCGAGGGCTCCGCCGAAAACCTCGAAAACTTCCGCTCGCGCTTCCCCAAGGTGACCATTATCCCGATCTCCGCCGACAAGGGCGAGGGACTCGACGACCTCAAGCGCGAGCTCGATGCGCGCGTCGCGTTCAAGCCGCAGATCTAACATCCGGGAATGCCGCCGCGGGTTTTTGTATACGGAACATTGCGCCCGGGCGGCTGCAACCACGCGCGCATGAACGCTGCGCGTTGGCTGGGGGCGGCCACGGTGCGCGGCCGGCTCTACTCGTTAGGCTGGTACCCGGGGCTCATTCTTGATGCCGGCGCTGGGGAAGTGCGCGGGGATGTTTTCGAGCTAACAGGCTCGGCGCAACTCGCAGCACTGGACATCTACGAGGGCTGCCATGCGACCCAGGCGGGGCCGCACGAGTACCAGCGGGTAGGCGCCGAGGTGGCCATGGACGGCGAAACACTAACCGCCTGGGTCTGGGTCTGGCAGCCGCCGGCCAACGCCGCGCGGGTCCGCATCGCCACCTCAGACTGGTTAGGCGCGCTGCCACTCGGCGGGCGCCCAACCGGGGTGGACGAGGCGCTCGCCGCAAGCTAATCGCTCGATGCGCGCCCGTTCCTCGGCGCCGAGCTCGAAATCAAACACGGCGAAGTTTTCCTCAATGTGCCGTGGGTTGCGCGACCCGGGAATGGCCACCACCGCGGGCTGCTCGATGAGCCAGCGCAGCGCCACTTGTTGCGGCGTCTTGCCGTGGGCCGCGGCAATCCCGGCCAACACCCGCGCGCTCTCACGTCCGGGATCAAACAGGGTGCCGCGCGCGAGGGGCGCATAAGCTGTTAGGCATGCGGCGTGGCCGCGCAGCGCCGCGCTAAGCTCCCCCTGGTCTAGCAGCGGGTGGTACTCCACCTGGTTGGTGATCATTTCCGGGGCGATCGCCATTGCCGCCTGCCACTGGCCAGCGGTGAAGTTACTCACGCCGAAATAGCGGATCTTTCCCTCGCAAGCTAATTGTTGAAAGGCGCCGAGGGTTTCGGTCAGCTCGAACGCCTGGTTGGGCCAATGGACGAGGAACAAGTCGAGGTAGTCGATGTTGAGGTCGCGCAGGCTGTGCTCGGCTTGGCGGCGGATCCCCGCGGCCGACAGGTCGTCGCGCCACGCCTTGCTGGTGATCCAGTAGGCGCCGCGCGCCAGCCCGCTGCTGGCCAGGGCGGCGCCAATGGCAGCCTCGTTCTGGTAGGCTCGGGCCGTGTCGATGTGGCGGTAGCCGGTGGCCAGCGCGTGGCGCACGGCGGCGGTAGTCGCCTCGCGCAGCTCCCAGGTGCCGAAGCCAAGCGCGGGGATGGCGGCGCCGCCACCCAGCCTGCGCAGCGGCACGGGACCGGCGTCAATTGGGCTAACTATTGGATCAACGGGCAAGCGGGTCATGGCTGGGGAGTTCGGCGGCCGGTGTGCCTGCGAGAAGGTGTTGGAGTGCGTGGAAAGCGCTTTTCCTGCGCCCCGCGTGTGTCACTAGGCCCATGTGGTACTCATTCTCGTCGACATGGAAACCCTCGATTGCGTGACGCCGCGGGTCGAGATCGATGAGCGAGTACCAGTACGTGCGCTCGGCGGTGGCGGCGGTGGCGCGGACTAACTGTTGGATCTGCAGGTGGTGTTTCCCTGGGGCGGCGGCGCGGCGGCACCAGGTGGCCAAGCCCGTCTCGGTGATCCAGATGGGGAGGTTCGCAACTGGGCTGAGAGAATCGATTTTTTGCTGCCAGCCGCACCAGTGCTGGTGCCAGTCCCAGTTGCGCGCGCCGTCCCACCACATGCCTGGGAACCCATGGATGCCGATCTTGTCGATGTGCGGGATGACCCCGTAGGTGGCCATGAGTTCCAGCCAGTGCGGGTCGACGGGCATCATGCCACCAAGCACGGTGGGCACGCCGCACTGGCGCGCCCAGTAGGCGGCGCAGCCGACCATCTCGCCAAACCTGCGCCACGCCGGATCATAGCGGCGGAAGTCCCACTTATAGCGGTTGTTTGGCTCGTTCCACAACTCAAGGGCGGCGAACTTCCCGCGGTGCTCGGCGATGAGGTGGTCGATGAAGTCCGCGTAGTCGAGCAGGCGGCGCGGCGGGCTCGCGCAGTGGTGGCCAAGCGCGATGGATGGCGGCGTGTGCCAGACGCTGAGCAACAGCTCGAAGTCGCTCAGGCTTGTTAGGAGCTCGGTGTACCACGCGTGGCCGCCGGGCCGGTAGTAGTCCGCCCATGAGACGCCGGTGCGCAGGTGGCGGATGCCAAGTTCGTGCAGCAGCCCACGCGCGCGATCCACGGCGTGCACGTCCTGAAAGTGGAACCACTGGCAGATGCCGAAGCGCTCGCGCAGCGGCGCGCACCCAAGCGCGTCTGGAACGCCGCTGCTAGCGCGCGGAATACTGGCGGATAGATTCATGCCGGGGGGATGTCGGGTGTTAGCCGAGCGGGTGTTAGCCAGAAAGGGGGAACTCAGCGATGGGTACCGGCGCCAAGTGGGCCTCAAGCTCAGCGGCACGGTGGGCGGCGGTGTGGCCGGCGAGGATTCGCGAGCGTCCGGCGGCGCCGATCTGGGCGGCCTGCTCGGCGCTGGTGTGGGTGAGGATGGTGAGTGCCTCGCGCGGATTGGCGGCGATGAGGATTTCCTTGCCGGGGATGAAGATCTCATCGAGGCCATCCCAGAGATCGCTGATGATGGGTGTGGCGCAGGCGGCCGCCTCAAACAAGCGCACGCTGGGTGAGTGGCCCGCGGCGACCATGTCCGCGCGCGTCACATTGAGGGTGAAGCGCTGGCGGTTGTAGAACCGAGCATGCGCGCCCGGCGCAAGGTGCTCGATGCGCGCCACGTTGGGCCCCCACTTGAGATCCCGCGGGTACTGTGGACCGGCAACCACGAAGCGCTCCGCGGGCAGCTGGCGCGCGGGCTCAAGCATCAATTGCGCAAGCGCCGGCTGCCGGTCCGCGCTGTAGGTGCCCAGATAGCCAAGCAGCCACTGTCTCTCGGTGTCTTGCGGAAAGTAGCCCTGCGGGTCCACCGAGCAATACAACGCCACCGCGTGGGGCGACCCGTAGCGGCCGCTCAGCACGTCAAGCGAGCGCCCTCCGGCAAACGACAGATAATGGTCATAGCGCGGAATCTGCGCGCGCGACAGATAGCTTAGGCCGCCGCGCTCCAACTCGCCGAGCGTCACCGGCGTGTCGATGTCGTAGAACGCGGTGGTGCCTGTGGCCAGCTCCAGCACCCAGTCGCCAACCTCGATTCCCTCCGGTACGTATGATCCAACAATGACCGCATCCGCCCCGCGCACGGTGCCGGCGTGCTTGCCGCGCAGCTCGGCAAGGTCCGCATAGAGGATGATCTCGACGTTCTCGAGCGCCTCAACGTCGCGCTGGCTCGCGTACCACGGCACGTCACGCTCCAGAAACACCACCGTGTGGCCGCGCCGCGCAAACTCGCACAACAGCCCGCGGTAGGTCGTCGCGTGCCCGTTGCCCCACGCCGAGGTGATCGACAGCCCAAGGACGACTAGCTTCATCCTGTTATACAACAGATGTTAGCACATTCGCCCCGGTGCGCTCCTCGAGGACGTCCTCGAGCTGGATGACGCGGTGCAGGTAGGTGTGTTCGGCCAGCACGCGGCGCAGGGCGGCGCGGCCAATGGCGGCTGCGGCTTGCGGGCTGAGCGCGTCGAGCAGGCTGGCGACCTCGTCGCCATTGTTAGCGACGAGGATTTCGCTGCCGGGCTCAAGGAACATCTCGATGCCCTGCCAGGCGTCGGTGACGATGCATGCGGCGGCGCCGGCGGCCTCAAATACGCGGGTGGCGGGCGAGAAGCCACAGCGCGCCATGCTGTCGCGCGCGATGTTGAGGACCGCCTTGGGTGTGGAGTTGAAGGCGTTGTGGTATGCGCTGCCGAGGTGGCCGTAGGAGTCGATGTTAGGAGGCATCGGCTTGTTGGCCCAGCCGCTGCCGGCGAGGAAGAAGTCCGCGGCGGGCATGCGCGCGGCGACGTTGAAGAAGAACTCTTCGGTGCGCGCCTCGCGGTCCGGCAGGCGGTTGCCAAGGAACCCGAGGTCCGCGGTGAACAAGGGATTCGGCGAGACTGGGAAATGGGTTTGCGGATCCAGTGCGTTGTAGATCGGCACGCAGCGCCGGGCGCCGAGCGCCGCGTAGCCGGCAATCACCGGCTGGCCGCCGCCGTAGGTGAGCACCAGGTCGTACTCGGGAACCAGCGCGCGCAGCGGGTCGGACGGCTCGGCCGCCAGCCGCTCAAGCGTGGCGGGCGCATCGACATCCCAGAAAACCACCCGGGTGCGCGCGGATCTAACCTCGAGGACCGCCTGTTCCAACAGATCGTCATGTGCGCCCACGCCGCTGGCCTTGATGAGGAGGTCGACGCCGCGGGTGCTGTGGACGAGTGCGCGCACGGCGTCGGGAGACTCCGCGGAGTAGACGACGACTTCGGCCCAAGCCGGGTTATCGATGTCGCGGTAGCGCTGGCGGTCGAGCACGTCGGGCTCGTAGAAGGTGATCCGGTGGCCACGTGCGGCGAGGTTGCGCAGGATGCCACGGTAGTAGGTGGCCGCGCCATTCCAGTAGGCCGACACCAGGCTGGAGCCGAAGAAGGCAATGTTGAGGGGTTTTTTCATGAGGGAAGGCGCGTCAGGCCGCGCACGCTGGCAGGCAGCGGCCGTTGGGCGTCGCCGCGGGAGACCTCGGCATGCACGGCGAGAAGCTCGTCGACGCGCACCCCGCAGGTGTGGCGCGCGTGGATGGTCGCCAGTCCGCGGGCGGCTTGCTCGGCGCGGCGCCGCGGGTCGGCAAGCAGGGCGGCGAGCTGCGTGCGCATCGCGGCACCATCGCAAGCGGTGAGGAAGTCGCGTCCCGGCGAGAAGAGGTTTTCGCAATCGTTCCACGGGGCGCAGACGAGGGGGATGGCGCAGGCCATGGCCTCGAACGGGCGGATCGTCGGGATTCCCGGAAGGCTCGCAACGTAAGGGCGCCGCGGGACGTGGATGGTGACCCGGTGGTTGGCAAAAATTTTTGGCACCTCGAAGTTAGGCAGCCATCCGTGGTAGGAGATGCCGGCCTTGCGCAGTGCCTGTTTGGCGGCCTCCGGATAGCGCACGCCAAAGACCGTGGCGCTGAGACCAAGCGCGGCGACCGGCTCGATGAGAAACTCGTGGAGCTCCTCGCTGCGCTCGTCGTCGCCCCAGTTGCCGATCCACACAAGGTCGCGGGTCGGCTCGATGTGCGCCAGCGGGTGGAACTGGCGCACGTCGGCCGCCTCGTGCCAAGTCCATGCCCGAGGTGTTAGCCGGTTGCGCAGATAGAGATCGCGCAGCACGCGGCCAAACGCGAGCACCCCGTCGTAGCCGCCCAGCTCGTAGCGGCGCATCGCCTCCGGGTCGCTGACTAGCCGGTGGTGGGTATCGTGGAAGAGCAGGACAAAGCGCCGGCGTAGCGCGCCAATGCGCGCGACAAGCTCGTGGTCGTTCCACTCGTGGACGATGACGAGGTCGGCGTCGCCCAACGATTCATCGAGGTCGAGCGTCGCGGGGTCGTAGAGGGTGCTAACAAGAGTCGGATAGGCGGCGGCGAACTTCACCAACGGTTCGGTGCCGTGCTCGGCCAGTAGGCTTTCGCGGCTCCAGCTGTCGGCTGGCTCGTAAACCGTCACGGAGTGGCCGCGGGCTAACAATTCCGCGGCGATGCCGCGGAGGAAGTGGGCGTTGCCGTGGTTCCAGTCGGAGACCAGCGAGTGATAGAACAAGTGGACGTTCATGCGCTGCGGGTGAGGCTGGGGCGCTGGCCGGCGCTTGCCACAATGAGCGCATAGGCGTCGAGGTAGGCATCGAGCATGCGTGCGGTGGTGAAGCGCCGGGCGCGGTGGCGTGCCTGATAGGCAAGGTGGGCGCGCTCGGCCGGGTGGTCGATGAGGCGCAGCAGCGTACGGTGGAGGGCGAGTGAGTTTTCCGGGTCAACGAAGACGGCCGCGTCGCCCCAGACCTCGCGCAGGCTCGGCAGGTCGCCAAGCACCAGGGCGCAGCCGCTGGTGGCCGCCTCGAGCGCGGCGAGGCCAAACGGCTCATAGCGGGCGGGGTGGGCAAAGATGGATGCCTCGGCGAAGAGTTCAACCATCCGCGCGGGCGCGCAGTGGCCAAGGAAATCGACGTTGGAGGCCACCTCGTGGCACGGTGCGCAGGCGCCGGCAAAGCGCGTTGGCCACGGTAGCCCGCCCGCGGCGCGCGCCAGTGTTGGGGCGTTTTTGGCCTCGTCCCAGAATCGCCCCGCGCTGAAGATGAAGGGTTTTTTTGCGGCGGGGGCAAACCTGGCGCGGCTGCAGCTGTTAGCAATGACGCGGCTGCGCTGCGGTGGTCCGTAATGTTTAACCACGGCGTCCAACATCGCGTGGGTCGGTGCGACCACCAGATCGGCCGCCGCCAAACCACAGCGCACCGAGGCGCGATAGTGGCTCCAAGCCGGCGGTGCCGACTCGCCTTTGACGGCCTCCCACCACGACAGTACGCATGAGTGGGCGACCATGAGCACCGGCGCGCACCACGGCAGCGCTCCATGGGCAAAATTATTGAGGTGGATGACCTCCGGCTGAAAGCGCCGCTCAAGGTCCAACAACCAAGTGGCTGCCGCGCTGAGATCCTCCCACGGATCGTCCATCCACTCGAGGCGGTAGGCGCTCTCGGCGAGCTCAAGATTGGCGATTTCGGCGGCCTCGGCGCGTTGGTCGGCGCTGGCTGGTGCGCCCATGGTGGCGAGCAGGACGCGGGTGCCGGCGGGCCGCAGTGCGCGGCAAAGGTCCATGGCGTAGGTCCAGACGCCACCAACGGTGTCCGCGGTCATGAGAATGCGCGCGGGAGGTGCGGGAGGCGCGGAGACGGGGGGGACTAACGGTAGCATCCGGATAGAAGGTCCAAGGTGTTTGCCACGGCGTTGACCTGGGAGATTTCGGTGCGGAAATTGCGGGTCACGGCCAACTGGCGCAGCCATGCGAGGGCCGCGCGTCCGCCCCAGTTGTCCGGCCCGGTAAAGAGCGTGTGGCGCGAGCGGTCGCAGCGGAGGTGCTCGGCGCGGAAATCATAGAAGGATCCAGCGAGGTTGCTCATTTCAGCGCCACCGCGGGTGCCAAAGAAGCGCAACCCGATTTGCGCGTCGCACCCGGCGGGCGCGCGCCACGAGCACGCGATCTGGATGCTTGGTCCGTTCTCCAATTCAATGAGGCCGCTGGCGTAGTCCTCGACGTCCTGACCGCTTGCAGTGAGCTTCTGGCCTTGGTGGCGCAGCAGGCCGCGGGCGGAGCTAACAACCGGGAAGTCCAGCGCCCAGAGAGCGAGGTCAACCAGGTGGATGCCGAGATCCAACAAGCACCCGCCGCCGGATTCGCTGCGTTGATAGAACCATGGTTTGTCCGGCCCGTAGGCATTGTGGAAGACCGCCTCGACGGCGAAGATCTCGCCGAGCTCACCGGACAGGATGAGTTTGCGGATCGCGCGCATCGCGGCGGTGTGGCGGTACGAGAAGTCGACGCCAAGCAGGCGGTTGGCGCGGCAAGCGGCGGCGACGACCGCCGCGGTTTCCGCGGCATTTCTGCCGAGGGGTTTCTGGCAGAACACGGCCTTGCCGGCATCCAGTGCGGCGATGGCTTGGTCGGCGTGCAGGGCGCTTGGGGTGGCGATGACCACGGCGTCGACATCCGAATCCAACAACTCCTGAAAGGTCCTCTTGTTTGCCCCGAATCTGCGGGCGACCTGGGTGGCGGCGTGGTCGTTGGAATCGGCCACGGCGACGATCTCGGCGAGTTGGCTGTCGGCGATGGCCTCAAGCCGGTTGACGCCGATCCATCCGACGCCGACAAACCCGAGGCGCGGCGGCGAGGCGGCCGGTGAGTGGCTGTGGTTGATGCTGCAGCTCGCGGTATCAGGCATAGAGAATGAGTCCCTTGAGAAATTGATCATGGCGTTTTTCGATGCTCTCAAGGGCGGTCGGCAGCTCATCGAGGGCAAACCGGTGGGTATAAAGCGGCGTTGGATCCATCGCGCCGGTGGCGACGGCTAGCGCGGCGGCGCGGATGCCGTCGAGATACGTTTGTGGCTCGCGCTCGTGGGCGTTGATGACGTCGAGTCCGCGCCAGTTCCAGAGCTGCATGTTGACCTGTCGCGGCCCGTCCTGGTGGTATCCGGCGATGATGAGTTTGCCGCGCACGGCGGTGAGCTCGGCGGCAAGATCGAGCGGGAACTGGGCGCCGGAGGCTTCGATGACCCGGTCGCAGCCGCGGCCCTCGGTGAGCGAGTTGACCGCGCTGACGGTGCGGCCGCGGTCATCGCCCATGACCAGCGTGTGGCTCGCGCCCATCTGGCGGGCGACGTCCAAAGCAAACGCACGGCGCGACACGGCGATGACCTCGGCTCCCGCCTTGGCTGCCAGATCGGTGAGCAAGGCACCAAGGAAACCGATGCCGACGATGGCCACCTGCTGGCCGCGCTGAATGTCGGCGCGCTTGATGACATTCATCGCGCAGCCGAGTGCCTCGCCAGGAAATGGCTGGCAATCAAGCTCGGCGGGCAAAGCGACCACCTGTTGGTGGTCGGTGACGTCGACCTCGGCAAAGGCGTGGTGGGAAAGCATGGCGACGCGGCTGCCGACCTGCACGCTGGTGACCTTGGTGCCAACGGCTTCGACGCGACCCCAGCCTTCATGTCCCGGAGCGCCGGCGGCCAAGGGATAGTTGAACCAGCTACGGCCCTGCCAGACTGGCAGGTTTGACCCGCAAACCCCGCAGCCTTCCAGGCGCACGCGGACTTCCGAGGGGCCTGGATCGCGCAGGCACGCTGATTGGATGGCTAGCGAACGGGGTGCCGTAAGCACGGCGGTGCGGAAACTCGACATTTTACAGCAGGGGGAGAGGAGGGAGAAGGGGGGAGTTGGCAGGCGTTAGCGGAAGCGAGCCATGGCCGGCTGCAGGAACGGTTCCGCATTAGTGCTGGCGACATCGCCCATTCGGTTCTCCGTGAGCCAGCGGTGGAGGCGGGTAATGCCCTCGGCCACCCGCACTTGGGGGACCCATCCGGTGGCTGCGGAGAAATTGTCGATGTCTGAGACATAGAACCGCTGGTCGGCCGAGCGCCAATCGTCGAACTGCAGGGCCGGCGGCCGGTGGAGCTTGCTTATGAGCTCGATGAGCTCAAGCAGGCTCACCGTGTTGCGCGGGCCGCCGCCGATGTTGAACGCCTGACCGCTGAGGTCGTCGATGTGCTCGTGGGCCAACAGCATCGCGCGGGCAAGGTCGTCAACGTAGAGGAGGTCGCGCACCTGGCAGCCATCGCCATAGATCATGATTGGCTCGCCGCGCAGGGCGCGCAGCAGGAAGTGGGCGACCCATCCTTGGTCCTCGGTGCCAAACTGGTGGGGCCCGTAGATGCAGCTCATGCGAAACACCACCGTGGGCATCCCGAAGGTCCGCGCGTAATCCAGAACGTACTGGTCAGCTGCACCTTTCGAGCATCCATAGGGGCTGTGGAAATCCACTCCGTAGTCCTCGCCAATGCCGCCGGCAATGGCGTCGTCGGCGGGCGCGTAGCGGCCGTTGCGCTGGACAAGCGGCACCTCATGGAGGTCACCGTAGACCTTGTTGGTGGAGGTGAACAACAGCGGCACAGGGCGGTTGAGCGCGCGGATCGCCTCGAGCAGGTTGAGCGTCCCCAGGGCATTGATTTCAAAGTCCTCCAGCGGGTCATTCAGGCTCGTCGTCACGGCCACCTGGGCGGCAAAGTGGAAGACCCGGGCGGCTCCCTGGACGGCGCCGGCCACCGCGGTGGCATCGCGTGTGTCGGCGTGGATGAAGCGCACCCTGCTGCCATGCTGGTCAAGCAGCCAGAGGAGGTTGCGCTCGACACCATCGCGCGAGAGGTTGTCAAAGATGATCACATCCTGCCCCTGGCTCAGGAGGCGATGGGCGACGTTGGTGCCAATGAAGCCGGCCCCGCCGGTGATAAGCACCGGCCCGCTGTTTTGATGTGTGGTGATCATACGCTCAACCCCCGTTCAAGTAGCTCAACGCGCGCCTCGGGCACCCGGTCGACGGCGATCTGTCCCTCGAGCCAGCCGGCAAGCTCCTCAAGGCCCGCGGCAAAGGTGACGCGCGGCTCATAGCCAAGGACCTCCCGGGCGCGCGCGATGTCCGCAAAGCAATGCCGGATGTCCCCGGCGCGGTAGTTGCCGGTGATGTGTGCCTCAACCCCGACGCTGCCGAGCACGTCGGCCAAGCGCGCGGCCACCTCGCAAATCGTAATCGGCTGGCCGCTGCCGATGTTGAAAACCTCCCCGGCGGCTTGTGGCGTCTCGATGGCCAAGCGGCACGCACGCGCAATATCGGCCACGTTGACAAAGTCCCGCTGCTGCTGGCCGTCCTCGAAAATCAAGGGAGGGCGGCCGTTGAGCAGCCGCACCGCAAAGATCGCCAGCACCCCGGTGTACGGGTTGGACAGCGACTGGCGCGGCCCGTAAACATTGAAAAACCTCAGCGCCACCGTCGGAATCTTATAGGCCCGCCCAAGCATCAGGCACATCCGCTCCTGGTCGAATTTCGAAAGCGCGTACACCGAGGCCAGCGACGGCGGCTTTTCCTCCGTGGTTGGCACCGGGATGAGTGGCTGGCCCTGAGCGTCGAGAAGCTCCCACTGGCGGGCGCGGAGTTGCTCGGCGTTGCGCTCGTGGCCGGCCACCACCTTGCCCGCCGTGTTGCGGTAAAACCCCTCGCCGTAGATACTCATACTCGAGGCCACGACCAGGCGCTCGATCTTGCGCGCGACAATCTCTTCGATGAGTACAGCCGTGCCGAGGTTGTTCACCGCGGTGTAATCCGCCACCTGGTACATGCTCTGCCCAACGCCCACCTTGGCTGCAAAATGATAGACGATGTCCACCCCCTCGAGCGCGCGGCGCAGCAGCTTGCGGTCGCACAGATCTCCGGTGATGAGCTCAACGTCCTCGGCGAGGTAGGCCGGACGGGTTGCCTCGGTCCCGTGGACTTGGGGCGTGAGCGTGTCGATGGCCCTCACCCGGTAGCCGTAACGCAACAACTCGTCGGCAAGGTGGGAGCCGATAAATCCGGCGCCGCCGGTGATCAGAACGGTCTTCGACATGGTCGGGGGGATGGGGAAATAGCTGGTTTCAACGTGGCTCCTCGGGATTTTCTTTGAGCCGATCCCATGCCAGCCACTCCATCCGCCACCAATCCCCTAGACCCCTAGCAACGCGGCGTCCCCCGCCGCCCGCTCGCCGACCTTGCAGATTGCATTGCGCACCCCGCGGGCCGCCTTGCCGTTGCAAAAGGCCTAACAACCACTCTGCGCTTCAGGCTCACAATCTGAGTGAGCAGGATGGTCCGGAGATGCCTGCCGGGCCGGAAATGAGTGAGGCGAGCCCGCCCGCTTGACTAAAGAAATTTGAATCCACCCGGCGAAGTTCGACGAATCACCATCCGAGCCCGCATCGAATCCCGCCCAGATGGAACCCACCACCCATGATTCTCACCATCCAAGAAGCGCGCCATCCTTGGGGCTTCTGCGCGAACGTAGCCCCGCGGGCCCGATGGCGGGTGCGACTGGTCGAAGGGCTTTCCTTCCACAGGGACGTGAATGTTCTTTCGTGTTATAACAGAACTGGATTATCTCCCTCTGTGCGTGCCTCCGGATCAACTACTTCCAACCACCTTTCCAGGGTGGCGCGTGGGGATGCGGGGGCGATGGACGGGTGCATTGAGGCGCACGGCGGGCTGGTGTGGAGCATTGTCTTGAAGCGTGTGAGGGACCGGACGGCGGCGGAAGACCTGACGCAGGAGATATTTACGGAGATTTGGAAGACCTCGGGCCGCTATGACCCGGCGATTGCGAGCGAAAGCGGTTTTATTG
>JBILQA010000327.1:0-3443 GCA_044373535.1 Akkermansiaceae bacterium
TGCCGCGCGCGAAGTCTGCCAGGGCGAAATCATGCAAACCCAGCGGCGTTTCGACCTGACGCTGAGCAAGGCCGACTACTTCCGCATCATCGAGATGAAGACCGGCGCGCTGTTTGCCGCCGCCACAGGCTTGGCCGCCGCCATCTCGGGCGTCGACGCCCACACCCAAGAGCAGTTTTTCGACTTCGGCATGAAGCTCGGCACGGCCTACCAGATCTACGACGATTGCTTGGATCTGGTTGGCTCGGAAGCCACCGTGGGCAAGACCCTGCGCACCGACTTGGCCAAGGGCAAGCTCACCCTGCCGATCCTCAACCTGTTGGAGTCTGCCAACCCGAGCCAACGCGATAAGCTTAACCGCCGCATCATCGAACAACAACCGCTGGACCTCCCGGTGCTGCTCGGCATCGCTGAGTACGAGGGTGCCATGGAAAGCGCCCTGGACACCGCCGCGGCCATGGTCGAGGACTGCCGAACCATTTTAACCTGCGTCCCACCGAGCGACCACCGTGAGGCACTTGAGCGCATCACGCGTTACCTCGACAGCCTGCTTGCCCAGTGCCGGCGATAAGCGCGAAGGCCCAGAATCGCAAGGGGTGAAGAATTTTCCGTGCCTGCGGGGACCTGACTGCCCTAGAACTGTCTGCGATGTCCGATGGCCCGCAGATGACCCCGATGATGGCGCAGTATCAGTCACTGCGGCGGACCCTGCCGGCTGACGTTCTCCTCCTCTTTCGGCTTGGCGATTTCTACGAGATGTTCTTCGAGGACGCCAAGGTGGCCGCGCCGATCCTCAATGTTGCGCTCACCCGTCGCAATGGCATTCCCATGTGTGGCGTGCCGCATCACGCCGCTCAGGGGTACATCGCCAAGCTCATCAAGGCCGGTAAACGCGTCGCCTTGGGTGAGCAAACTTCCATCCCGCAACCTGGCAAACTCGTCGAGCGCGAGATCTCGCAGATCCTCTCGGCCAGCACGGTCAATGACATGTCGCTGCTCGACGACACCCGCCACAGCTACTTGGCGGCGGTTTTCCAGCTCGGAAAGGGCTTTGGCCTTGCCTGCGCCGACCACACCACCGGCGAATTCACTGTGGCCGAGTTTCCCGACGCCGGCCAACTGCGCGACGAACTGGCGCGGATCTGCCCGGCGGAAACCTTGATTTCAGACGAACAGGTGAAGGATTTCGGCAACGTGCCCGCCTGCCTGCCCTACGACGGCTATTCGTTTCTTCCCGATCAAGCCGTCCACCTGCTGCGCGACCATTTCAAGGTCCGCTCTCTCGATGGCTTTGGCTGCAATGGCATGCACGCTTCGGTTTGCGCCGCCGGAGCGATCCTCCACTACCTCACTTATCAGCTGCGCCGCTCTTGCGACCACTTGCGCACCCTTTCCGTGCGCCACGCCGCCGATCACGTCCTCATTGATACTGCCTCCCAACGCAATCTCGACCTCGTCGACTCACGTTCGGGACGCGAGCACACGCTATTGGGCGCGCTCGATCGCACCAACACTCCCATGGGCGCGCGCCTGCTGCGTGACTGGATCCTCCACCCGCTCCGCGATCTGGCCACCATCGAAGCGCGCCAGGGCCTCATTGCCAGCTTCTTGGACCAGCCGTTCCTGCTCTCGCGCTGCCGCGATTCCCTCAAGGGCATCCGCGACATTGAGCGGACAACCTCCCGCCTGTCCCAGGGAGCGGGAAATCCGCGCGACCTTCAGGCGCTTGCCGTTTCCATCGGAAAAATCCCGGCCTTGCGCGAGGATCTCACGGCGCTGGCCGAGGCGCAGGCGGCTAAGGGCGGAAACGTCCTGACCCACTCGTTGTTGGAAAAAATCCACGCCTTCCCGGAGCTGGTGGATTTGTTTGATCGCGCCCTGGCCGACGAGCCACCCGCCTCGGTCAAAGATGGCGGCCTGATCCGCGACGGCTACTCGGCCGATCTGGATGAACTCCGCTGCGCCTCCCGCGACGGCAAGTCATGGATTGCCCAACTTCAAGAGCAAGAACGCCAGCGAACGGGCATCGACTCGCTGAAGATCAAGTTCAACAACGTCTTTGGCTACTTCATCGAGATCACCCGCTCGCACCTGACCAAGGTGCCCGATGATTACCAGCGCAAGCAAACGATGGCCAATGCCGAGCGCTACATCACGCCCGGCCTGAAGCAGATGGAGGACAAGATCCTCGGCGCCGAGGAGCGCGCCAAGCAGCTTGAGTACGAGGAATTCTCCATGCTCCGCGCCGCTGTCGCCGAGCACCTCTCGCCGCTCCAGACCACCGCCGCCGCCCTCGCCACCCTCGATGTCCTCCTCGGCCTCGCCGAGCTCGCCCAGCTCCACCACTACGCCAGACCTGAAGTTGCGCAAGCCCTTCACCTTGAGATTACTAACGGGCGCCACCCGGTCCTTGAGCAGACCTTGGTCGAGGAGAAATTTGTCCCCAACGACACCGCGCTCCATCCTGAGGACGGGCGCCTGCTGCTTATCACTGGCCCGAACATGGCGGGCAAGAGCACCTACATTCGTCAGGTGGCACTTATCACCTTGATGGCCCAGATCGGCTCATTTGTGCCCGCCGAGTCGGCCCGTATTGGCATGGTTGACCGGATTTTTTGTCGCGTCGGCGCCAGCGATGACCTTGCTCGTGGACAGTCGACGTTCATGGTTGAAATGAACGAGACGGCCTTGATCCTCAACAATGCCACCGACCACTCCCTGGTCATCCTCGATGAAATTGGCCGTGGTACTGCCACCTTTGACGGCCTCTCGATTGCTTGGTCGGTTGCTGAATATCTTCACGACGAGCTCAGGTCCCGTACGCTTTTCGCCACCCACTACCACGAGCTGACCGATCTAGCCAACACCCGCTCAGGCGTAGCCAATTACAACGTCGCCGTGCGCGAGTGGAACGACGACATCATCTTCCTGCGCAAGATCCTACCAGGAACCGCTGACAAGTCTTATGGTATCCAAGTCGCCCGTCTCGCAGGGCTCCCCAAAGCCATCCTCGACCGCGCCAAAGCGATCCTCTCCCACCTTGAGATGAGCGCTGTCCGCCCGGAATCTGCGACCACCGGCCCAAGACCGAAAAACACCCGCGATCCCGCACTGCCCAAGGCAAACCCGCCCCAGATGGATCTTTTTGACTGATCGACCAGCTGCTCCTGATCGGCTTTCCCCGGTCACCTGCACATTAAGGCTAGGCTGTAGCCGCACTTACGAGTGAAACTCCGGCTTAGCCTTGAGACTCTTGGTCCTCAAGTCCCTCAGGCTCCAGAGGACTCCCGCCGCAGGGGCTGCCGATCCACGCAGCCGCCGCGCGCCGGTCTTGCGCCTTGCCCCGAACCGCTCCCGGGTGTTGGCGAACGCCTCATCCACAAAGGCCCGGCTACCGATGGCCACGCCGGCCGTGAAGTAGCGCACCCGGCAGCGCAACATCC
>JBILQA010000328.1:0-3424 GCA_044373535.1 Akkermansiaceae bacterium
GGCGGGTTGGTGGCTGCGCTGGGTGAGCCTGCCACTGGTCCACTTCCTTTTGCTGCGGTGGTATTTCCGCCTCTTTGTTGACGCCAGGCTGTTTGCGCAAGTCTCGCGCATCCATCTTAGCCTCTTTCCGTTGCATCCTGATCGCTGCGCCGGGCTGGGGTTTCTGGCGCTGTTTGGCAACGCCTTCATTCCCGTTCTTCTCGCCCAGGGATTCCTGCTGGCTGGGAGAATGGCAAACAGGATTTTCTATGCCGGCGCGAGCTTGGCGGACTTTAAGATCGATTTAGCCGGGGTCCTCGCCCTTGTGCTGGGTGCCATTTTTGCCCCATTGCTGGTGTTTTTCCCGCGCCTGGCGGCCTTGAAACGCGCAGGACTGTGCGATTTCGGCGCCCTCGCCCACCACTACGTCGAGAGGTTCGACCATCGCTGGTTGCGTTCGCCCCCTTCTGGCGAACTCCTCGGCAGTGCTGACATCCAGTCACTCGCCGATTTGTCCAACAGCTTTGCGGCGGTCGCGGAAATGCGCCCGATCCCGTTTACCCTCAGGGATGTGGTGCAGAGCGCAGGGATCCTCCTGTTGCCCGTTGCGCCCCTGATTCTTACCCTTGTCCCCCTGAAGGAATTGCTCTTGCGCCTGCTGAAGCTCCTCGCCTAGCGGCAAAATCCCCCCGGCGCTTGGCGCTAGGAGCAAATCACAGGATTTGACCGGAATTTCAATTGACACCCACAACCCGCATTCCTAGATTGCGCGCCCCTCGTCACGGGGGACCTAAAAATCTCCCGCACCGCCGGACCCAGGAATTTCACATGAAGACCTTCTCAGCTAAAGCTCAGGACATCGAGCACAAGTGGTACATTATCGACGCCAAGGACCAGATCCTCGGCAAGGTTGCCGTCGCTGCGGCGACCCTGCTTCGCGGCAAGGGCAAGACGATCTTCACCGCCCACGTGGACACCGGTGACTTTGTTGTCGTAATCAACGCTGACAAGGTGCGCCTGACCGGCAACAAGGAAAGCCAGAAGATCTATACCCGCTTCAGCGGCCACGTCGGCGGCCAGAAAGTCGAAACCCCGCGCAAGATCCGCCAGAAGCACCCTGAACTTCTCGTTGAGCACGCCGTCCACGGCATGGTTCCCAAGAATCGCCTCGGCCGCGCCCAGATGGGCAAGCTTAAGGTTTACGCCGGTGCCAGCCACCCGCACGAAGCCCAACAGCCGGAAGCCGTCGTCCTCGCCTAAGCGCTTAGTCCCAAATTTTTCCCGTAACATGAGCGAAGCTACCATCAACAGCGCCACTGGCCGCCGCAAGAACGCCATTGCCCACATCTGGCTGACCGAGGGCACCGGCCAGATCACCATCAACGACCGCCTCTTTGAAGAGTACCTCGGCACCGTCCAGCTCCAGAACGTCATTCTCAAGCCGTTCCAAGCCAGCAACTTGGTCAACAAGTTCAACGTTCGTGTCGTCGCCAAGGGCGGTGGCATCAACGGCCAGGCCGGCGCCATCAGCCTCGCGATCTCCCGCGCACTGACCAAGGTCAACCCGGACATCCGCGCGATGCTCAAGCCACAAGGCCTCCTGACCCGCGACCCGCGGATGAAGGAGCGCAAGAAGGCCGGCCAGCCAGGTGCCCGTAAGCGCTTCCAGTTCTCGAAGCGTTAATCGGCGCGATTCTTTCCAAGCCGCGTTCCCCACCGGGAGCGCGGCTTTTTCATGCCCAGCCAGCAATTCCACCTATGAAGATCATCTCCTGGAACGTCAACGGCATCCGCGCCACACTCAACAAGGGCCTCGCGGAGTTTGTTGCCACCGAGCAACCCGACATCCTCTGCCTCCAGGAAACCAAGGCCCGCCCGGAGCAGGTCGAACTCCCGCTCGAGTTCGCCGGCTACCACACCTATTGGAACTCCGCCGACAAGGCCGGCTACTCCGGCACGGCGATCTTCTCGCGCATACCCGCGCTGAGCACCTCGGTGGGCGTCGCCATTCCCGAGCACGATACCGAGGGGCGGGTGATTCGCGCCGAGTTCCCAGACTTCCACCTGGTCAACGTCTACACTCCCAATGCCCAGGACGGGCTGCGTCGCCTCCCGTACCGCCTCATCTGGGACCAGGTTTTCCGCAACTACCTCACCGAACTCGAGGCCTCCGGCAAACCTGTCATCTTCTGCGGCGACCTGAACGTCGCCCACCACGAGATCGATATCGCCCGGCCCAAGCAAAACCGCTTCACCGCTGGCTTCAGCGATGAAGAGCGCGCCAGCTTCTCCGCCCTGCTTGATGCCGGGTTCATCGATTCGTTTCGCCACCTCTACCCGGACCGCTCAGACGCATACTCCTGGTGGTCCTACCGCGCCAATGCCCGTGCCAACAACGTCGGCTGGCGCATCGACTACGTTGGCCTCTCACCCAAGCTTATTCCGCGCCTCACCTCCGCCTCGATCTTCGACTCCGTCACCGGCTCCGACCACTGCCCGGTCGCCATCGAGCTCGCTTAGCCATCTTCCGCACCAGCCACCGGCGCCACACCGGCCACAGGACTGACAATCCCCTTGCCATCCAAGCCGCTGCGCGGTGGCATCGCCGAATGGACATCCAGCTGAAAACCATGGCGCTACTGGCGCTCATCGGCACCCTGATAGGCGCCAGAGCCGAGGCGGAGAACCCCTATGGCCTGCCCGACGGGCTGTATTCCGAGGTGACTACCGAGCGCGGGGTGGTCGTCGCCGAGCTGTTTTTCCGCCAAGTCCCCATGACGGTGGCCAACCACGTTGGGCTTGCCGAGGGGACCCTCGGGCCCCAGCCACGCAAGCCGTTCTACGCCGGTGCCACGTGGTTCCGGGTTGTGGAAGGTTTTGTCCTCCAGGGCGGCGACCCATCCGGTTCAGGCAGCGGCGATGCGGGCTACTTGTTTCCCGATGAGATCGTCCCCGGCCTGCGCCACGCCGGTCCGGGGACGCTGCAGATGGCCAACGACGGACCGGACACGAATGGCTCACAGTTTTGCTTCATGCTCAGCGGCCAAGCCCGGCTTAACTACCAGCACAGCGTGTTTGGCCAAGTCGTCCGCGGCCTCGACGTACTGCCAAAGATCCAGCAGGGCGACACAATGCGGGTGAAGATCCTGCGCTTGGGCGCCGACGCGCAGCGGTTCCGCGCCGATGAGGAAACGTTCAACTCCCTCGTCGCCAAGGCCCGCCGCTATGCCGGCGCGCGCGCTCCGGGCCCCGACGCGCCATTCGACGACCCAGACGCGCTCCTCCCTGCCGAGTGGGACCGGGCGAAAAACTTCACCTACAAGCTGGCCAACTTCGAGCGCTTCACCGGCGTGAAACTTGCCGCTCGCCTGCTGGCCGCGCCGCCAGTCGCCGCCGCCCAACTTCCCGCCTGGCTGACCGCCGAGGCCTCACGCCTTGGTGTTGC
>JBILQA010000329.1:0-3410 GCA_044373535.1 Akkermansiaceae bacterium
TTTCGCCAAGCGCTTCATCCCGATCCTCGACGCCTTCGAGGAGCTCGACGTCTATTTCGCCCTTGAGGTCCACCCAACGGAAATTGCCTTCGACATCGCCAGCGCGCAGCGCGCCATTGACGCGGTCGGTGGGCACAAGCGGTTCGGCTTCAACTACGACCCGAGCCACCTCGGCTACCAGGGCGTCGACTACGTGAAGTTCATCCGCACTTTTGCCGAGCGCATCCACCACGCCCACATGAAGGACGCCTGGTGGGGCCACGGCGACGGCACCGTGGGTGTCTTCGGCGGCCACACCGACTTCTGCGACTCCCGCCGTTTCTGGGACTTCCGCTCGGTCGGCCGCGGCGACATCGACTTCGAGGAGGTCATCGTCGCCCTCAACGACATCCGCTACTCCGGCCCGCTGTCCATCGAGTGGGAGGACGGCCGCATGGACCGCTTCCACGGCGGCGAGGAAAGCTGCGGGTATGTCAAACAGTTGGATTTTGCCCGCAACGAGGTCGCCTTCGACGCGGCCTTCGACAAGGAGAACCGCTAGCATTCAAACGTTAGATTCAAACACATGTCTGCAAGGAACAGAAAGATCCGCATGGGGATGGTGGGCGGCGGGCGCGGCGCATTCATCGGCGCGGTGCACCGGATCGCTGCCGGGATTGACGGCCAGGTTGAGCTCGTCTGCGGGGCGTTCAGCTCCGACCCGCAGCGCTCGCGCGAGTCGGGCGGCGACTTCTTCCTGCCCGCCGAGCGTTGCTACGGCACGTTTGAGGAGATGATGGCCAAGGAGGCCGCCCTGCCCGCGGGCGAGCGGATGGACTTTGTCGCCATCGTCACGCCCAACCACGTGCACTTCCCCGCGGCCAAGGCGGCCCTGGAGGCGGGCTTCCATGTGCTCTCCGACAAGCCGGCCACCTTTGACCTGGCCGAGGCCCGCGAGCTTGCCGCCATCGTCGAGAAATCCGGCCTGCTCTACGGACTGACCCACAACTACACCGGCTATCCGTTAGTCAAGCAGGCGCGCGACATGGTCCGCCTTGGCAAGCTGGGCGCGGTCCGCAAGGTCGTCGTCGAGTACCCGCAGGGGTGGCTCGCGACCAAGCTCGAGGACAGCGGCCAGAAGCAGGCCGGTTGGCGCACCGACCCGCAGCGCTCCGGCGCCGCCGGATCCATCGGCGACATCGGCACCCACGCGGAAAATTTGGCCGAGTACATCACCGGCTTGCGCATCAAGGAGCTTGCCGCCGACATCACCGCCTTTGTCCCTGGCCGCGCGCTGGATGACGACGGCAACGTGCTGCTGCGCTTCGACAACGGCGCCAAGGGCATCCTCCACTGCTCGCAGATCTCCGTCGGCGAGGAGAACAACCTCAGCATCCGCGTCTACGGCGAGAAGGGCGGCCTTGAGTGGCACCAGGCCGAACCTAACACCCTGTTGGTGAAGTGGCTCGAGGACCCGATGCAGGTCTACCGCACCGGCAACGGCTACCTGGGCGCGGCCGCCGCGGCTAACACCAGAACCCCGGCGTCCCATCCGGAAGGCTACCTTGAGGCTTTCGCCAACATCTACCGGAACTTCGCCAACCACATCCGCGCGTTCATCGACGGCACCGTGGCGGACGAAATCGCCCTGGATTATCCGAAAATTGGCGACGGGATCCGCGGAATGGCATTCATTGAAGCGGTGGTTAAGTCCTCCGCCGCAAATGCCGCGTGGACATCCTTGGCCGAGTAATCGGCTTCAGCACAGTTTCATTTCCAACAGAACACCCGAACAACATGAGCAAGTCTATCCGCTGGATGATTCCCGCCGCGCTCTGCGGCAGCTTCTTTGCCGCTGCCCCGAGGGCCAACTCGGAGGTTCCCGCCGAACGCGCGGCCAAGATCGCCGAGGCCGTGCCCGCCGCCCCCTTGGCCAAGCCAAAGAAGCCGCGCAAGGTGCTGGTCTTCTCCGTCACCAATGGCTTCCACCACAGCTCGATTCCCACCGGCCATGAGGCATTCCGCCAGTTGGGTGCCAAGACCGGCGCCTATGAGGCGGTCATCAGCGACGACCTCGCCAACTTCGAGCCGGCCAACATCAAGCAGTTTGACGCCATCTGCTTCCTGAGCACCACGGGCGACCCGTTCCTGCCTAACAAGGACGCGCTCAAGGCCATGGCCGAGGAGCCGCGCAAGGAGGCCGAGGCGCGCGGGCTGGCGCTGCGCGAAAGCATGATGGCCTTCATCAAGGGCGGCGGCGGGTTTGTCGGCATCCACTCGGCCACCGACACGTTCTACGAGTGGGCCGATTACGGCACGATGATCTGCGGCTACTTCAATGGCCATCCATGGGGCGCGGGCACGGAAGTGAGCATCAAGGTCGAGCCCGGCAAGGAGAAGCACCCGCTTGCCGTGATGTTCGGCGGCGAGAACCTCAACTTCAAAGAGGAGATCTATCAGTTCAAGGCGCCCTACGACTCCTCCAAGGTGGAGATGCTGCTGCGCCTCGACACCGAGAAGACCGACATGAACGGCAAGGGCAACCGCGAGGACAAGGACTACGGCGTCTCGTGGGCGCGCAACTGGGGCAAGGGCCGCGTCTTCTACAGCTCGCTTGGCCACAACGAGCACATCTACCAGAACCCGAAGATCCTGCTGCACTTCCTCGCCGGCCTGCAGTGGTCGATGGGTGACCTGGACGCCGCGGTGAGCAAGTAGGCCCGCCCGGACGGGATTTCCAGCAACGGCGGGCGGCAACGTCCGCCGTTTTGCGTTTGCGGTGCTTGCCTGCGCGGCGCGGGCATGCGATCCCGATAGGTGTGAGTGAGGCGGAGAGCTATTTTGTTTGCCAGCGCTGCACGGCGTGCTGCCGTTGGCCCGGCGACGTGAAGGTCACTGCGGAGGAAGTCGTCAGCATTGCCGCCTTCCTTGAGCTTGAGCTCGACGACTTCATCGCGCGCTTCACGCGCCTGCGCAGCGACCGCAACGGCCTGTCGATCATCGAGCGGCCCAACCACGAGTGCAGCATGCTCGAGAACGGCGGCTGCAAGATCCACGCGGTCAAGCCGGACCAGTGCCGCGGGTTCCCTAACCGCTGGAACTTCCCCGGCTGGCAGGACGTCTGCGAGGCCAAGGCGATTCCCATCGCCGAGGCCCGCGCGCGCGGACTGGCCTGATGTTTTGGTAGCGAAGCTCGTGAGAGATTCGGCGGTGCGAGCGCTGAATACCCCGGCGCTCGAACCCGGAAAGCGCGGCCACGGCAGCGTTGTTAGAGTCCGCCGCTCACCAGCCCCGCAATCGCCCTAGTGAAGAATGCCGCGCCCTCCTCAAGGTCCGTTAGGGAGATGAACTCGTCGGCCGTGTGCGCCTGCTCGATGGACCCCGGCCCCAGACAGATCGCCGGCAGTCCGCCGGCGGCAAGGTGCGCCGCA
>JBILQA010000050.1:0-11757 GCA_044373535.1 Akkermansiaceae bacterium
CATCGAAACGGTGCGCACCGGCAAGGTGGTCATGGCCCGCGGCGAGCAGCCAACCTAGGCCGCCCCGCCCGCGCGAGATCTCAGCGAACTTCCCGCTACCATCCGGGAAGATCGGTGCAAGGTTGCGCGGATGAGACCTTTGGTTCTGCTCGCGGTTTTTGCCGGCCCGCTTTTTGGTGCTTGCGCAGTTTCCTCGGCGGCCACCGCGGCGCGGCCCGCCGGCACCTCGCTGGCGATCCATAGCGCCCTGATTGAAAAGGGCCGCTTCGGCCGGTCGAAGGTCCGCGCGATGCAGCCGCGCTTCATCACCATTCACGCGACGGAGAATTTCGCTCCATCCGCCGACGCCCGCGCCCACGCCCGCATGCTCCAGGAGGGCTCCCTCAAGGGGCCGCAAAACTCCCTCGGCTTCGTCACCTGGCACTTCACCGTGGACCAGAACTCAGTCTGGCAGTCGCTGCCGACCAACGAGCAAGGGCAGCATGCAGACTACGAGGGCCCCGGCAACCGCCTGTCCATCGGCATTGAAATGTGTGAGAACCGCGGCAACTCACAAACCATGACGACGGCGCGCACCGCGCGCCTGACGGCCGAGCTCATGCAGCGCTACCAGATTCCGCTGAGCAACGTAGTGCCCCACCAACACTGGCTCATGGTGCGTTTTGCCGATGGGCGCAACCTCGGACACAAAAACTGCCCGCACTTCCTCATGGAGCACGGCCGCCCCGGCGCCAAATGGGCCGCTTTCATCAAGCAAGTCAGCAACTACCGCAATCAGTTATGACTCGCGCCCGGCATCGCCACGCCGGCTGGCGCGCTGCTTGCTAGAGTCAACCCGGCAGCCATCCCCTCTCCCCCCGCCTTGGAACCCCCACTCCCAGCTATGAGTTTTCTTCCTAAGCCATTTTCGCATCCCTATGAAATCGACCCGCGCTTTGCCAAGAGCGTGGCTTACTTTTCTTCTGAGTTCGCCATTGATCAGGTCTTCAAGATCTATTCCGGGGGGCTGGGGTTTCTGGCCGGTTCGCACATGCGCAGCGCCGCAGCCCTGCGGCAGAACCTTATCGGCATCGGCATCCTCTGGACCTTCGGGTACTACGACCAAGCGCGCGGCGAGGAGCGCGAGATGGCCGTCCAGTACCGGCGGAAAAACTATGCCTTCCTCCAGGACGCTGGTATCCGGTTTGCCATCACCATCCACGGCCATCCGGTCTGGGTGAAGGCGCTTTACTTGGACGGCGAGACCTTCGGCACGGTGCCGATGTTCTTCCTGACCACCGACTTGCCGGAAAATGACGATTTATCGCGGGCGATTTCCTACCGCCTGTACGACCCGGATCCACTGCGGCGCATCGCCCAGTACATGTTGCTTGGGATTGGTGGGGCAACACTGCTTGAGGAGCTGGGGATCACGCCGGACGTCTACCACCTTAACGAGGCGCACGGGCTCTCCGCTGTCTTCAAGCTCCACCAGCGGCTGCGCTGCCCGCAGAAGCTGCGTGAGCGCTTTGTGTTCACCACCCATACGCCCGAGGAGGCCGGCAATGAAACGACCAACTTTGAGCTTTTGCATGAGTTTTCATTCTTCTGTGGGATGACGATGAACGAGGCACGCGAGCTGACCGGCATCAAGGATGACGAGATGTTGAACCACACGCTCGCCGGGCTGCGTCTCAGCCGGATGGCCAACGGGGTCTCTAAGCTCCATGGCGAGGTCGCACGCCACATGTGGGAGCCCTATCCCGATATCTGCCCGATCCACCACGTCACCAACGCCCAAAACAAAAAATTCTGGGTCGACAGCGGGCTTGAGCGCGCGCGTCTAGCTGGCGACACCGAGCACCTGCGCCACCGCAAGCGCGAGCTCAAGGCGCGCCTGTTTGCCGAGGTCGCCGACCAAACCGGAAAGCTCTTTGACCCCGATGTGCTGACCATCGTGTGGGCCCGCCGGTTTGCCGCCTACAAGCGCGCTGACCTTATCCTCAGAGATCCGGGGCGATTCTTCGACCTCCTCAACAATGCCGACCGGCCCGTCCAGATGATTTGGGCCGGCAAGCCATATCCGACCGACTTCGGGGCCATCGACACGTTCAACCAGCTCGTGCAGCTCACCAGCGGGGAGGAGAACGCGGCGGTGCTGGTGCGCCACGAGCTGGCGCTCTCCAAGCTCCTCAAGGATGGCGCCGACATCTGGCTCAACACTCCGATTGTCCACCGCGAGGCCTCCGGCACCTCCGGGATGACAGCGGCGATGAACGCCGCGCTTAACCTTTCCACCGACGACGGCTGGGTGCGCGAGTTCGGCCATGACGGGCATAACTGCTTCCTCATCCCGGTGGCCTCCCCGGCACTCACGCCGGAGGCCCGCGACTGCCACGACATGAACGGCTTCTACCGCATCATGGAGGACCAGGTGCTGCCCCACTACTATGACAACCCGGAGCACTGGTGGCAGACGGTACTCCATTCCATGAATGAGGTCGTCCCCTTCTTCGATGCCGACCGCATGGCCGAGGAGTACTACGAGCGCATCTACTGAACACTACGCGCTGCAGCCACATCCGCGCCGATCGCCTCGCGCAGCTCGTCGAGCGAGCCAAACTTCCGCTCGCTGCGCAGGAAGCTCACGAACTCCACCTCCATCGTCGTCCCGTAAAGGTCGCCGGCAAATCCGAACAGGTGGGTCTCGAGCAAGCGTGGCGCGTCGGCCTGCTCAACCGTGGGTCGGCGCCCGAGGTTGGCCACCCCGCGGAACCAGGTGTCGCCTACCTTGGCGCGCACCACCCAGACGCCGTCGGGTGGGAGTTGCTCGTCAGCGGTCAGAATGTTGGCGGTGGGGAACCCCAGGGTGCGGCCAAGCTTGCGCCCCTCCAGCACCATGCCAGTTACCGTATAGTTGCGTCCCAGCATGGCAGCGGCGGCGGCAAGGTTGCCGTCGCGGATCGCCTGGCGGATGCGCGTGCTGCTGATCCGCTCGCCGGCCTGCATCACTGGCGCAACCGCCTCGACAAGAAACCCCTCGGATTGGCCGAAGCGCTCCAGCACGACCACGTCGCCACGTCGGCCCGCGCCAAACCGCCAATCCTCGCCCACCGCAAGGCGACGCAGCTGCGGGCTGAGTCGGCAGAGCATGGCAATGAAGTCCTCGGCAGAGAGCGCCGCGAAGGCCGCATCAAACGGGATCACGAAGAGCTCATCCACACCAACCGAGCCGAGAATCTGCGCCTTATGCTCCAGCGAGGCCAACAGCCGGCTAGGTGCCCTGTCCGGCGCCAGCACTCGGATCGGATGCGGGTCGAAGGTCACCACGCCCGCGCGCCCACCCTCACGCCGAGCGCCTTGCACCGCACGCTGGATGACTTCGCGGTGGCCTCCATGGACCCCATCAAACACCCCGAGCGCCAGATGCCACGGCCCAGCCAGCCCGGCGATTTCCTCGATGTTTCTCGGCCGCAGACTCACGCGGGTGATCCTAAGCGGCACCACGCCTGACTGGCAACCGTGATGAATCCCTAGGCCCGCAGCGCTTGGTCGACAAAGTGCAGGATTTCGCCCTTGCCGCTCCCCGCCTTGGCCGAGCTCAGGAACCAGCGTGGCGTCCCATCGCACACCTGCCCAAAGGCTTCCAGAAACACCTCCGCGTTGGCCTTCACCTTGTTGAGCTTGAGTTTGTCCGTCTTGGTGAAGATCAGCACAAAGGGAATCTCACTCACCGCCAGCCAATTGCAGAACTCCAGATCGATCTTCTGTGGCGTCAGCCGCGAGTCGATGAGTACAAACACACAGCGCAGGTTCGGCCGGCCCGATAGGTAGCCCGAAACCGCCTCATGGAATCCCTCGCGGATCGACTTCTGCGCCTTCGAGTACCCGTAGCCGGGCAAGTCAACCAGGCACCAGCGCTTGTTGACCGTGTAAAAGTTGATCAGCCGCGTCGCCCCCGGCGTGGCCGACACCCGCGCAAGGTCCTTCTTCCCGGTGAGCATGTTGAGCAACGACGACTTGCCCACGTTCGAGCGCCCGATGAAGGCAAACTCGGCAAGCTCCCACACCGGACAGGCGGCGAGGTCGGGAGCGCTCTTTTCAAACTGGGTCGAGGTGATCTTCATCGGGCGGATTGGCGGCGGGACGCCACAGCCTACCTTGCCCGGCGCCCCTTGGCGCTCATAAAATCACCCCCTGTCACCCGCCGTCACCACCATCGCAGGCGCCGCGGCGCAATCCGCGCTGCTGCCGCCCGCCGGGCACTGCAATTTGCCACCCCCGGCGCGCCTCCCGCCCTCTCTCATGCTTGCCCGGAACCGTCCGAACCCCTAACCGGCAGGGAAAGCCTCCGAGGCGGGTTCCTTGGCACAACCCGTGCGAACTCATCCGGTGTTCCCTATTGAACAACCCACCGTCACACCCCCATGAAACCCCTTCGCTCTCTTGCCTCGCTCGGCTTCTTCGGCGCCCTCGCCCTTGGCTCAAGCTGCATGTACAACACCACCCCGCCCGCCTCCCAGACCCCAGTCCAGACCCTCTACACCCCGGGCTATACCGTGGCCACCATTCCGACAACCCACACCGTCGTCACCCGCGGGGGTACACGGTATTACGTCGTCGATGGCATCTACTACCGTGCTTCGCCCAATGGCTACGTCGTGGTTCCGCGTCCGCTCTGAGTCTTCCCGCCACCTTTGACGCAATGTTATCCAAGGCATTCTGGCCCGTCGGCGCCGCATCCGAGGACTCATCCGACCCCCACCCCGCGGCTGTCTCGCCCGCCCACCGGCGGCTCGACTCAGCCGTGGGCTACCTTCAGCTCGGCATGATCGCCGAGGCCCATGCCGAGATCGACGCCATCCCCCCAGAGGCCCGCTCCTCAATGGATGTTCTGAGCCTGCGTGCCTGCGTCTACCTTGAGGCGGGAGCATGGAGCGCCCTGCGCGAAGTTTCCTCCCTGCTCGCCTTCACTTGCCCCGAGGAGTCCCAGCACTGGATCTGGCTTGGTCAAGCGACCCGCCGCTGCCAGTCGCTGGCCGCCGCCCAGCGGGTTCTGCGCGACGCACTGATTCTCCACCGCGACGAGGCCGCCATCCACTTCAACCTCGCCTGCTATGCCGCTCAGGCCGGCAACCTCACCGCCGCGCGCGAGCATCTCATCGACGCCATCCGCCTCCACCCCGATGTTCCGCGTATGGCCCTGAAGGATCCCGACCTTGAGCCGCTGTGGAACGCCAGCGTCTGAGTGGTCGCCCGGATTCTGGCGGAGGAGGATCGGCCGGATCGCCGGATTGGACCGATCATTGCCAAACCTTCTTTTCCGGTTGCCGCGGCGAGGCGGATTGGCAAGGCTGAGGGGTGTTAGAGGCGGGCGCTTTCCATGGCGCCGGCCAACCCATCCGCCAAATGAACGCCAACATTGTTAGACAAGTCCTCTCCACCATGGTGCTAGCCGCAGCCTGTGTGCTGCCATTGACGCTGAGCCTGAGTGCGCAGGCGCAGCAGGCGGAAAAAGTGGAGAAGCCTGAGAAGCCGGTGCGTTTGGACCGGAAGTTTGGATCGCTGCGTGGCAGCTTTGGGAAGAAGAACCCGGAAAAGGCCAAGGTGGTCTCAGGGCCTGAGGAGATCAAGATGGGTCGTGGGGGCACGCCAGGGAAGCAGTGGAAAGTGAGCCTGGGCAAGACCACCTTCAAAGTGAGTATTGAGGACAAGGTGAAGATGGACATCGCCGAATGCCTCGGGCGTTTTGAACGCCTACCGGTGAGCTACCGGCGCGCGTGGGAAGTCGTCTCGGAGGACAAGAAAGACGGAGTGGCGTTCTATGCCGATCTGGATGGCGCGGCCGCCCACGGTGGGCAGGACTATCTCAACATCGTGCGTGATGGCGACGCGATGGTCATTGCCCATGAGTCGGGTCACATCCTTGAGCAGCGCCATACCCGGTCCGAGCCGAAGACCTTGGAAAAATGGAAGGAAGCCATTGAGAAGGACAAGGTATCGGTCTCCGCCTATGGCGACCAGGTGGCCCACGAGGATCTCGCGGAGTTCGCCTTCGTCTATGCGCTTTGCCTTGATGGCGGCAAACTCGATGAACTCAAAAAACTCTCCCCCGCCCGCTTTGCCCTCTGGGAAACCATTCTCGGCCCGGTCTCGCGCTAAGGGCCTGCGCTTGGGGGTCATCCTGCTAGCCACCGCGGCGGCGGTCGGCTGCCGGCCGCTCAGCCGTGATGCGTGGCCCGCAGGTGCTTGCGAGCCCGCGGTGGCAAGTCGGCAGGCGGCGCAGTGGACGACGCGGAACTTTCTGGTGATGTTCCAAGCCGGACCGGGCACCGCGGAGGGCACGAGGAGCGCGACGTATGTCGTTGAGGTGCTGGGCGCGGGAAAAGACTCCCGGCGGGAGTTCATCGCGAGCGGGCACACGACCCAGAACCCGCCGGGGAATTTTATCCGCGTGGTGGAGGATGTCTCCGGCGACGCAATTGTCATTGAGGAGAGCATCCCCAATGACTGCGCGCCCTGCGCGAATTACATCTGGGTTGGCCGCGACCACCGTGGCGCTCTGACACACACGTTCCTCAAGTTGCCGACCCGCGCGGTCAGCCAGATCGATTTTGAAAATCCAACGGTGCGGGGAATCCGCGGGTCGATGCTGACCTATCAGTTCAGCGACGGCCCTCCGGTCACGGTGGACATCCACAGCCTCGAGACGGCTGACAACCCGCAAGTCTCCGGTTAGGTGGTGAGTGAGGATGGGACAAAAGGACGGCCTGTTAGGGGGAACTAACCGGGCTAGGTCCGCCGAGGGGTTTGCCGTGATAGCGGAAGCGCTTGGACCAAGCGATGGCGGGCGCTTCAAGGAGGCGATAGGCAATCCACGCGGCAGCGAGCGAGAGAGCGAGAGCAACCGGCACCAGCGTCACGCGCCAGAACAAGGAGGTGACATAAGGCGTGAGCACAACGAGGAAGCTCGCACCGACCAATAGATGCACGAGGTAAAGGGAGTAGGAGATCTTGCCGAGAAACTGCCCCGCGGTTGGGACGTGGTGGATGGCGAATTTTGCCACCATCGGCAGACTGGCCGCCGCAAGCGGGACCCAACCGTGGAAGTGCCAGATCATCGCCGAGAGCGCCACGAGGAAAAGCGCGCTGGCAATTGGCTTATCCAGCGAGGCATGCTGCCGGAAAAGGGCAATACCGAGCAGGAAATAACCAATGGTCCCAACCAGCCAAGGACCCGGCCAGGCGTTCTGTGCGGCGGCGCACGCCACGGCGAAGAGGCCGAAAACCCACGAGCGCCGGCTCGCCAGAACCCTCCATGCCAGACCGGCCAGAAGGTAGAACTGAACCTCCAGCGCCAAGGTCCAATAGACCGTCAGGAGCCAAGGGAGGCCAAGCAAGTCATTGAGCAGGAGAAGGTGACTTAAAAAGCCCGCGATTCCAAGGCGCTCGCTGCCAGCGGCAAAACCCATCACGCTAGAGGCACCAAAGATGAGCACACTGGCCAGATAGGGTGGGTAAATCCGTGTGAGGCGTCGCCCCAAAAACGGCCCCACGCTGCGCACCGTGTAGCCGCCCCGCCACATGGCGTAGGGCACGACAAAGCCGGATAGGACGAGAAATGTTTCCACACCGTGGTGGCCAAAAAAGCCAAACCGCGCCAGCCAATGATCCTTGGGCAGCCAGCCGTTGTTAGTGAAATGAAACAGTGCCACCGCCAGTGCGGCCAAGCCGCGCAATGGATCAAGCACTCCAACATAACCGCCGCCGCGCCCAGAGATCCCCGCCGTGGCCGACGGCGGCGATGGCGAGCCGGCCGCAGGCGCCATCGTGGCGCGTGGATGGACCACTTTCCCGCGGCTGGCAATCAGCTCAACCGGGCTGGCAAGTGGTTGCCCTGCAGGGCGAAGGGAATGGTTCATGCGCGGGGCGGCCGCCCGCGGAGGTTGCCGCGCGCAGGTTAATGGCGCCCCGAAGGATGGCGCAACATCAGAACTCGCAGTTCCCCGGCGTGCGGGCAAACGGGATGACGTCGCGGATGTTGCCCATGCCGGTCATGAACATAAGCAGCCGCTCGAAGCCGGCGCCGAAACCCGCGTGCGGCACGCTGCCGTAGCGGCGCAGGTCCGCGTACCAGCCGTAGGATTCCTCGCTGAGCTGGTGGTGGCGCATGTTGGCTAACAGCTGGTCGAGGCGCTCCTCGCGCTGGCTGCCGCCGACAATTTCGCCGATGCCCGGGACAAGCACGTCCATGGCCGTGACGGTGCGGTCGTCGTCGTTGAGGCGCATGTAGAACGGCTTGATCTCCTTCGGGTAGTTGAAAACCGTTAGAGGGCCCTTGCAGTGCTGCTCGGTTAGGTAGCGCTCGTGCTCGCTCTGCAGGTTGAGGCCGTAGGCGACCGGGTGTTCGAACGATTTGCCGGACTTGAGGAGGATTTCCACGGCTTCCGTGTAGGCGATGCGCTCGAACCCGCGCTCGGCAACCTGCTCGAGGCGCTCGCGCAAGCCCTTGTCCACGAAGCGCTCAAAGATCGCCAAGTCGCCCTCGTTGCGCTCCAGGGTGTCGCGCACGAGGTGCTTGAGGAAGGCCTCGGCAAGGTCCATGTCGCCAGCCAGGTCGCAGAAGGCCATCTCGGGCTCGATCATCCAGAACTCCGCGGCGTGGCGCGTGGTGTTGGAGTTCTCGGCGCGGAAGGTGGGGCCGAATGTGTAGATGTTAGACAGGGCGCAGGCGAAAGTCTCCCCTTCCAACTGGCCGCTAACAGTGAGGAAGGAGGCGCGCTCGAAGAAGTCCTCGGCAAACGAGGCCTTTTTTCCGGAGGTGGGATCCAGGGTGGTGACGCGGAACATCTCGCCGGCGCCCTCGCAGTCGCTGGCGGTGATGATGGGTGTGTGGACGTAGACGAAGTCGCGGGCGTCGAAGAACTGGTGGACGGCGCGTGCAAGGCGCGAGCGCATGCGGAAGACGGCGCCGTAGAGATTGGTGCGCGGGCGGAGGTGGCCGATGCTGCGCAGGAACTCCGGGCTGTGGCCCTTTTTCTGCAGCGGGTAGTCCGCGGGCGCCTCGCCAACGAGCTCAACCTGAGTGGCGCGCATCTCAAGTGCCTGCTCGCCGCCGGGCGAGGCGACAAGATCGCCGACGACGGCCACCGCGGCGCCGGTGCTCATTTTCGGCAGGTCGGCCGCTCCGGGGACGGTGGCGTCGACGACGACCTGGAGGCTGCCAACGCAGCTGCCGTCGTTGATTTCGAGGAAGGAAAAGCCCTTGGCGTCGCGCCGGGTGCGGACCCACCCCTTCACCTCGACGTGGTCCTGTCCGGTGGTTCCTGCCAGCACATGCTTTACCAAGCTTCTCATGGGCGCTTCGTAGCGGGGAATCGGCGGCTTGTCAAAAGCCAGTGGCTACCCCGTCTTTTTCCTCGCCGCGCAAGCCGCCGAGCTCCTATTGTATGACAGATTTTGGGGCCTAGGCGCGTATCAGCGCCGCCCTGTGAGTCCGGATTTCTTCCCATGCGACCATCCATGAAAAGCACCCACCCGATCCTCGTGCTACCGCTCCTGGCGGTAGCCACCCTCGGCGCCCATGCCGAACCCGCAGCCGACTGGAAGCCCGCGGGCGAGCCCCACAAGGTGGCCATGGAGCTTCTCAAATTGCCGGCCGATCTGGAAGTGACCGTCTGGGCGAGCTCGCCGGACTTGTTCAATCCGACCAACATGGACATCGACGCGGCGGGCCGCATCTGGGTGGCCGAGGGCGTCAACTACCGCGGGAAGTCAAAGCGGCGTCCAGATGGTGACCGTATCGTGGTTTTGGAGGACACCGATGGGGATGGCAAGGCGGACGCGTCCCACACGTTCGTGCAGGACAAGGAGCTCATTTCGCCGCTGGGCGTGGCGGTTTTTGACAACGTCATCATGGTTTCCCAGCCGCCGAACCTGATCAAGTACACCGACGTCAACCGCGACCAGAAGTTCGACCCGGCCGTCGACAAGCGCGAGGTCCTGCTCACCGGTTTCAACGCGATCAACCACGACCACTCGCTCCACTCGGTGACCGCGGGCCCTGACGGCAAGTGGATGTTCAACAATGGCAACTGCGGTGCGATGTTCACCGACAAGTCCGGCAAGACCTTCCGCATCGGCGGACCGTATTACAAGAGCGGCGGCGGCGAGTGGCCGACGAACAACCAGGAGATCACCGGCAAGCCAAGTGACGACGGCAATGTCTGGACGCCCGGCTTCACCGTGCGGATGAACCCGGACGGCACCAACGCGGAGATCATCGGCCACGGCTACCGCAACAGCTACGAGCAGACCATCACCTCGCGCGGTGATGTGTTCCAAAACGACAACGACGACCCACCGGCCTGCCGGACCTCGTTTGTCCTCGAGTACGGCAGCGCCGGGTATTTCTCCCGCGACGGGAAGCGCTTCTACACGACCGAGAAGCGCCCGAACCAGGCGCACCCGCGCGCCCACTGGCGCCAGGATGACCCGGGCACCTTTGACACGGGCGATGTCTACGGCGGCGGCTCGCCAACCGGGATTGTTTTCTATGAAAACGGCGCGCTTGGCGACAAGTACACCGGCACCCTGTTCAGCTGCGAGCCAGCACGCAACGTCATCTTCAGCTACCAGCCACAACCGAAGGGCGCCACCTTTGCCTTGGATCGGACCGACTTCCTCACCTCCAACCCAGAGCGACAGTTCAGCGGCGCCGACTTTGCGGGCGGCCCGAAAAACCTCAAGGGCGACGCCCCGGCGGAGGAAAATCCGATTCAGTTCCGCCCGGCGGACGTTTCGGTGGGCCCGGATGGGGCCTTGTATATCTGCGACTGGTTTGACTCCCGAGTTGGCGGCCACGGAACCCAGGACGACTCACTCTCCGGGACGATCTACCGGGTGGCGCCAAAAGGCTTCAAGCCGACGATCCCGAAGTTCGACCCCGCCACGCTGGATGGCCTGATCACCGCGCTTAGCAGCCCGGCACCCAACGTTCGCTTCACGGGTTTCCAAGGCCTCAAGGCGATGGGTGAAAAGGCCCTTCCGGCAGTCACCAAGCTTCTCAGCCACCCGAATCCATTTGTTGCGGCGCGCGCCGTCTGGCTGCTGCCCCACCTTGGCGACAAGGGACTTGCCCAGGTGGTCGCGATGCTCAAGAGCGATGACCCGAACACCGTGGTCACCGCCTACCGCGCCCTGCGCCGCGCCGACAAGGACGTTCTCCCCTACGCCCCTGCCCTTGCCGCCTCGAAAAACTCCGCCGTCCGCCGCGAGGTGGCTCTCTCCCTGCGTGGCCAACCGGCCGCCAAAACCCAGGAGATTTTCCTGACCCTGGCCAAGGCCTTCGACGGCACCGACAAGAACGAGTGGGAAGCCATTGGCCTCGGCGCCGCCAACCAGGAAAACGAGATCTGGAGCTTCCTGCGCGCGAAAATGGCCGCCGGCAGCCCGTCGAAGTGGACGCCCGCCTTCACTCGCCTGACCTGGCGCTTGTGGCCGTCGGTCGCGGTGGACGACCTGCTTGCCCGGGCCACCGACACGGCGCTCAGCGCGGACGAGCGGACGTTTGCGGTTGAATCGATTGCCTTTATTCAGGACCGCAAGGCCGCCGATGCCATGGTCAAACTCGCCGCCGAAGGAGCTCCGACCCGCGCGGAAGCGACCCGCTGGCTTCTGCAGCGCGGCACCGGCGCATGGGCCGACTTTGGTCTCAAGGAGGAACTTAAAACCAAAGGCATCTATGATCCGGAAAAGATCGTCGTCCAGCCGATCACG
>JBILQA010000051.1:0-11723 GCA_044373535.1 Akkermansiaceae bacterium
CCAGCGCTGAGGGCCTTCTTGCGGAGGGTCTTGATACGGCTCTTGAGCACGCGATTACGCTCGGTGCGAACCTTCGTCTGGCGGACGCGCTTCAGGGCGGACTTGGTATTGGCCATGGTAGTATGAAAAAAAATCGGTTGCTTTGGACCGGGGGGCGAACTCTAGGGCTAGGTCCCCGGGTGTCAAGCTCTGTGGCAAGAAATTCCTGGCTTAGCTGCGGAAACCGGTCAAAGCGCGGACAATCCCGCTGCCGGCGATGTTTGACCCCTCGGGAGTTTCCTTCAGCGAGCCGCGGATGACGCGTACGGATGCGCCGGTGCCGATGACGTCGAAAAGCTCGGCAATGTCGCGCGAGCCCATGCGGATGCAGCCGTAGGAGGCTGGCTGTCCAAGGCGGCGCTCCTCGGGGGTGCCATGGATGTAGATGCAGCGGCCAAAGGCGTTGCGGTTGATTTTCTCTTTCCCTTGGAGCCAAAGGATGCGCGTGACGATCGGGTCGCGCCCCGGGGCGTTGGGGCGGATCACCTCGCCGGTCGGCCGGCGGCTCTTGAAGACGGCCCCCAAGGGTGCGCGCTGGCCGATTTTTTTGCAGACCTCAAGGGTGCCAAGCGGCGTGCAGTTGGTTCCGGGCCGGTCGCCGATGCCAAACTTCGAGGTCGACACCTTGTAGACCTTCACCGGCTTGCCATCCGAGGCGAGCAGCATCTTTTGGTCGCGCACACTCACGATGAGCTGGTTGCGGGCGTCCTTGCGGGGCGCCGCGCAGCTCGCCAGACAATACAGGGCAAGCAGGCCAAGAGCGGAGATCCGGAGGAAGTGGACGGGACGCATACCTGACTCAGTCGATAGTTGAGGAGACGTTCTCAGCCGAGACGGTCGCTTTGGCACTCGGCAAAGCCGGCAGCATCCGCAGTAAGGATGACACGGAGGTGAAGAAAAATCCAACGGGAAATGGCAGCAGCAGGATCGCCGAGGACCAACGGGCATGGAGGGCCGCATCCACCACCACAAAAAGGAAGAACAGGCCAAAGAGCAACTCGATGACTGGGGTGAGCGTCTTGATGGCCTTGTAGCTGCTGGTCCGCCGGGTGGCCGTGGCGCCTTGTTCGATGCCGTACTTCGGGGTGCGCACGAAGCCGCTCTGGTGGTTGATCAGTGCTTCCAAGACGGCCTTGGTGTTATTGATGGACATGCCGATGCCGAGAGCGAGAAGCAGCGGCAGGTACGGCAGCTCACGCCACCATGAGCCGGGCCGCAGGGCCTTCTGCGACATCATGTAGAAGAGGATCACGGAGACCGAGGCGAAGAAGAAGATCGGGATGTTGACGATGTAGGACGTCCAGATCCCCAGGTCCGGCTGCCACTGCTGGTTGGGGTAGATAAGGAAGCACAAGCAGATGAGCATCAAGTAGGCGTAGTTGGACGTCAGGTGCGCCGTGGCCTCAAGCTTCACGTAGAGGGGGAACTTGCTGCGCCAGATGGCGGGCAGGACTTTTTTGCAGACTTGGATCGAGCCCTTGGTCCAGCGGTGCTGCTGGCTTTTGAAGCCGTCCATGTCGACGGGGAGCTCGGCGGGCGTCTCGACATCGTTGAGGAAGATGAACTTCCATCCGCGCAGCTGGGCCCGGTAGCTGAGGTCCATGTCCTCGGTGAGGGTGTCATGCTCCCAGCCGCCGGCGTCGGCGATGCACGACTTGCGCCAGATTCCGGCGGTGCCGTTGAAGGTGAAGAAGCGTCCGCTGCGGTTGCGCGCGGTTTGCTCAAGCTCGAGGTGGCCATCAAGGAACATCGCCTGGACCCGGGTGAGCAGGTTGAAGGTGCGGTTCAAGTGGCCCCAGCGGGTCTGGATCATGCCGATGTTCTCGTCGCTGAAGAAATGGATGGTCTTTTGCAGGACGTCCGGGTTGGGCACGAAGTCGGCGTCGAGGATGAAAAGGTACTCGCCCTTGGCGAAGTCGGTCCCGTGCTCGAGGGCGCCCGCCTTGTAGCCGGTCCGGTCGCTGCGGTGGATCATCTCCGCGTCAAAGCCACGCGCCCGCAGACCCTCAACCCCCACCCGGCAAATCTCCGTCGTCGCGTCCGTCGAGTCGTCCAAAACCTGAATCTGCAGCTTGTCCTGCGGGTAATCGAGCTTCGAAACCGCCTCAAGCAGGCGCTCGACGACATGCAACTCGTTGAAAACCGGCAACTGGATGGTCACCAGCGGCAGCTCGTCAAACAAGCGTTTGGGCACCGGCTGCTTGCGCGAGTGGCGCAGGTAGAGGTACAAAATCGTTAACCGATGGCTGCCGTAACCAGCCAGTCCGATGAGAACGACCAGATAGCTGATATACCAAAGCGGGGACGACAATACCATGCGGTGAAAAAGAATAGTTGCGTGAAGGTGCAACCAAGCGGGGACCCCGGCCACCCGGCAAGCAAACCGGTTAGGCCTCCCCTGTCAAGCGCGCATGCCCCCGGGCCGGGGCGCCGCGGGGGAAAACTTCCCGCTTCCCGAGCTTGCAAGATCGGCGCGTGTCGTCAATGAAGGGCCCCAGCATGACCATCATCCCAACCGACAGCCCGGAATTTGAAGCCATCGAGCGCACCCTCAGCGAGGACCCGGACTCCACCGTCATCGAGATGATCGGCGGCATCGAATGCGACGACGAGGACCTCGCCCACCAGCGTGAAGAGGGAGTCGAAGACCCCGCCGCATCCATTGACCTGATTGCCCAGATCCACAGCGCCAGCAAGACGGGCATGCTTGACTGGTTCCAGATCCGGGTTTCGAGCGCCGAGCTTGATCCACCCAACATCGAGCACGGCGGCACCCTTCTGGCCTTCACCTTTGAAGGCGACGAGCCAGACTTTGACGCCCTTGCCGAGGCCGCCATCCCCGCCCTGAACGAAGCGGTCAGCTGGGCTGAGTTCTCCCTCGATGAAGACGAGGAGGACGAGGAGGAAGAAGAAGAGGCGAAGTAAGCGCCGACAGTCGGCAAAAAAATCTCAGGGCAGCCCTCCTCGTGAAGGCTGCCCTTTTTCGTGCGCGGAAGCGGCTTGCAGCGGCCAAGGAGGGCGCGGGCGCGGGCGGCTTCGGAGAAAAATTTGCGAATCGTGAGGATTCGGCATGGCAGATGCTTTTCCGGCATCCGCCATGCCTAGAGAGCATCCCTCACAGCAACATAACCCACTGACTAGGAGAAAACCAACCATGCCCACCCTGCCGTCCGCCCGTCGAATTATTCCCTTAGCCCTGCTGGGGCTGTTTCTTTCACCGCTAGCGCAGGCCCAGGAAGTGGCCGCCGCAGCAGCCGAAGCCGCGCCGGATGGTGGCAACACGAGTTGGATCATCGTGGCCAGCGCGTTGGTGCTGCTCATGACGCTGCCGGGCCTTGCGCTGTTCTACGGCGGCTTGGTGCGCGCGAAGAACGCGCTGAGCATTTTTGTCCAGTGCTTTGCCATTGCCGGGGTGATGAGTCTGCTGTGGGTGGCCTTTGGTTACTCGCTGGCCACGACTGGTGACGGACCGATCATCGGCGACTTCTCCAAGGTGTTCCTCAAGGGAATGACGGCCAGCAGCTTGGTTGGGGACATCCCCGAGTCGGTGTACGTGATGTTCCAGATGACCTTTGCGATCATCACCCCAGCACTCATCATCGGCGCCTTTGCCGAGCGCATGAAGTTCTCCGCCGTGCTTATCTTTACAACGGTTTGGTTCATCCTGTCCTACCTGCCGATCTGGCACATGGCGTGGCAGGCAAATGGCCTGTTCTTCAAGTGGGGCGTGCTCGACTTCGCCGGCGGCACCGTGGTGCACATCAACGCGGCGATTGCCGGGCTGGTTGGCTGCATCGTGGTTGGCAAGCGCAAGGGCTTTGGCCAGCACGCGATGCACCCGCACCAAGTGCCCTTTGCGGTGGTTGGCGCCGGCCTCCTGTGGGTTGGCTGGTTTGGCTTCAACGCTGGCAGCGCCTTGGCCGCCAACGGCTCGGCTGGCATGGCGATGCTTTCCACCCAGGTGGCCACGGCCGCTGCGGTGCTTGTCTGGATGGCCATCGAGTGGATCGTCAGCGGCAAGCCGACGGCCGTGGGTGTCGCCACCGGAGCGGTCGCTGGTCTGGTTGCCATTACTCCAGCGTGCGGCTCCTGCGGGCCCATGGGCGCCATCGCCATCGGCGCTGCGGCCAGCATTCTGTGCTACCTTTGCGCCACCAAGTTGAAGTCGGCCCTCGGCTACGACGACTCGCTTGACGTCTTCGGTGTCCACGGCATCGGCGGAATCACCGGTGCACTGCTGGCTGGCGTCTTTGCCGCCCCGTCGCTTGGCGGCCAAGGCGCTGCGGACTTCTCGATCGGGTCGCAGTTCATGATCCAGCTCTCCTCGGTGGGCATCACCATCGTCTGGAGCTTGGTCGCCTCGGGCATCGCCCTGGGAATCGCCCGCCTGGTCCTCGGCGGCCTGCGAGTTGAAGAAAAGGTCGAAATCGAAGGCCTCGACTACGCCGAACACGGCGAAACCGCCTACACCCTGTAAGCTAAACTAGCCATCGATGCCCCGCAGGTCCGCCTGCGGGGCATTTTTTTGCCCCGGGCTTCTTTTGTCGGCGCAACCCCGTCAACCCGGCCTCCCCCCTCGAAAAAAAAACCCGCGCGGCCACTGGGACCGCACGGGTAGTTGCTATCTGCCGGAAAAATTCTCAATGCCCGTCCTTGGGATCGGCGGGCTCGGTGCCGAAGTGAAACTCAAAGCCCGAGCCCATGGTGCCAAGGTCAACCCGGTCAATCCGCGCACGGATCTTCTCAGGGACGCTGGCCTTCTCCTTGTCCGTTGAATACGGCCCCTCCCAGACGACCTTGTTGTCGCGGTCGCGCACCCGCACCTCCTTGACGCCATCGCGGACTTCAATTTCCACGCTGCCATCGCCATCGAGCAAACGCACCGAGCTCGTCCCAGACATCTTCATCGTCCCTTGGGGCGAAAGATCGTGCATGCCACCGAGCATGCGCCGCTGCAGCTCACGCATCTCATCCAAGCCACCACCAAGACCGCCGCTTTGCGGGTCCTCGGCAAAGCGCAGGTTTTCCTCGATCGCCCGGCGGATCCGCTCCGCTTGCTCACGCGGCAGCGCTTCAAAAAGCCCGTCAAGCTGCTCGGTGCCGTCGCCGCCGCGGGTGGGCGGAACATTCGACTTCGGGGCGGCTGGACGGCCCGCCAACTGGGCGGTCACCGTCTTCTCGTGGCCCTTCTGGACCAGTGACAATTCCAGGGCGTCGCCCGGTGCGTGGGCCGCGGTGATTGCGCGCAGATCGTCGTGGGAGTGGATCACCGTGCCGTTAACGCTGCGGATCACATCGTGCGCCTGAACCCCAGCGGCAGCCGCGGGACCCTCTGGATCCACCGAACGGACAACCACCCCGGCATTCGGCTGTAGGCCCAGATGCACCGCGAGAACCTCCGGCAACGGACTCACTCCGAGTCCCAAATACGCCACGTCGCTCGGCGCTTGCGGGCGCTTTGGCCCGTCCGGCGGCGCTGCCTGCGGCCCCGCATCCGGCACCAACCGGGGGGATGGAGCGGGAGCAAGTTCCGCCGGCGCCGGCACCGGCTCACGCACCCCTTCCGCGGGCTTTGCCCGAAGCGGCAGGTCGGTATCCAAATTGCTTGGCCGTTCCAGCGCCACACAAGGTAGCAATAGCCCCGCGCCAAACAGCCCGGTCCATTTCAATGTCGGCTTCATTGCGGTGGAAAATTTGCCTCGAATCGTTTTGCGTCGAAATTTCGCCATGGGTGTCTCCAGAGATTCGCCGGTGATTGTGAGGAAAAGCGGTGAGGAAAAGCGGTGGGGAAGGTTTGAGGGGAAGCGCCGCCCGTTGGCTTCTTTGTTCAGTTCATCTTCTCCGGCACGAGGATCCACTCGACGCGCGGGCGCTCGACTTCGACGCGCTCGCCCTTGGCGTTGATCATCACCGCCTTGTCGACATAAACCACGCGCACCCGGCGGTGCGGCACCTGGTCCTGAGACCACACAATCCCTTCGTCGCTGGCCTCGCGCACATTGCGGCCGTAGCCGGCGGGCACCAAGTGGCCCCCCGCAGGGGTGGCCGTGACGGCGGGCTTGCGCACATCGGCCTTGGCCAGCATGGGCTTGGGGGTCACCCAGAAGGCGCTCAGCGCTCCGAGCAGAGCCACGGCCGCGGCCGCTCCCCAGAGCGGGGCACGGCGCCGCTGCGATCGCTCTGCCACCGGGAAGGCCAGAACCTTGCCCTCCAAGGCCCCCGCTTGCGCCGCTTGCGCCGCTTGCGCTGCTTGCGCCATTGCCGCCTCGAGCCGCCCGGCCATGCCGCTTGGCAACCTGCTTGGCCGCAATCCCCTGAGGCTCAGCTCCAGTGCTGCCAGCTCAGGGTCGTTTTCATCTGCTTGGATGTCCATAGGTTGGTAATTCAGGGAATCGCGGGGGGCGGTGGGCAGGATAACAATATTACAGGTTGGTTTTACCGGTGGCTTTACCGGTGACTTTACAGGTGGCTTTACAGGTCGCCCTTGCGTCTGGCGCTGCTGAGCTTTTTCCGCAGGGCTTCAAGACCATAGCGATATCGAGAGGCGGCTGTGTTTTGAGAAATTTCGAGTGCCTCGCCGATTTCGGCGAAGGTCTTGTCATCCCAGATTTTCATGACGATGACCTCGGCGAACTTCGGGGGCAGCTCGCGCAGGCCTGCCTCGACCATCGCGCGGGTTTCGTCGTCCGACCCCTCGCTGTCAAACCACGGGTGCTCAGCGCCTTGTGCGATTGCCGACTCATCCTCGACGACGGCCTCCTCGCGCCGTCGGCGGCGGTCGTCGCGGCGGCCGACATCGATCGAGAGGCGCCGGATGGCGGTGTAGAGGTAGGGCATCCAAGATTCCTCGCCGCCGACAAATTCGCCGCTCTCGATCTTGCCGACGAGCTTCACAAGCGCCTCCTGCAGGACATCCTCGGCATCCGCGCCCGAACGGGTCTGCTGGCGGGCAAACAGCAGCAGCTTAGGGCCTTTTTCGACAAGCCAGGCGTGCCAGCCCGATTGCGGGGTCGCGGGGCCGGGCATTCCGGAGGCTTGTTCGTTGGAGTGGTTCATGAACGCAGGCTCAGGGGGGCTATGGCTTGGCGCGGGTCAAGTGGCGCGCCAGGGCACGCCCAGTGGGTGAGGCAGGGAGATTGGCGACCGTCGCCGGCGGCCCCTCGGCCACGACGGATCCGCCGTGGCGACCACCGCCCGGACCGAGATCAATCACCCAGTCCGCCGCGGCAATCACATCGAGCTGATGCTCGACGACTACCAGGGAATGCCCGGCGGTGACTAGACGATCAAACACGGCTAACAAACGCGCCACATCGCCAAAATGCAAACCGGTCGTCGGCTCGTCAAACAAGTATAAAGTGTGCGGAGCGGCCGGCTTGGCGAGCTCGACGGCCAGCTTGACGCGCTGGGCCTCGCCGCCGGAGAGCGTGTTGGCCGCCTGCCCGAGTGGCAGGTAGCCAAGGCCAACATCCTCGAGGGCGCGCAGGATGGCGGCGAGCTTTGGCACATTGGCAAAAAACCCCGCGGCGACCTCGACGTTCATCTCGAGGACCTCGGCGATGTTTTGCCCCTTGTAGGTGACTTCGAGCGTCTCGCGGTTGTAGCGCCGGCCCTGGCAGGCATCGCATGGCACGTAGATGTCGTTGAGGAAGTGCATGTCGATCTTAACCGATCCGCCACCTTGGCACTTTTCGCAACGGCCACCGCGGACATTGAAGCTGAATCGCCCCGCCCCGTAGCCGCGCTGCCGCGCCACCGGCAGTTGGGCAAACAAGGCGCGCACGTGGTCAAACGCCCCGGTGTAGGTCGCCGCGTTCGACCGCGGGCTCTTGCCGATGGCCGATTGGTCGACCACGACGAGCTTCCCGAGGTGCTCAACGCCTTCGATGGCATCGTGGGCGCCGACGCGCTCGCGGCCGTAGCCAAAGTGGCGTGCCAGGCCGCGGCGCAGGATCGCGTCGACGAGGGTGGATTTTCCGCTGCCGCTTGGACCGGTGATGCAAACCAAGCCGCCGAGGGGGATGCGCACGTCGATGTTGGCCAGGTTGTGGGCGCGTGCGCCGCGGATCCACAGGTCGCCGGCCCCCACCGGCAGCGGTTGCGACCGGCGCGGCATCTCGGCCCCGCCGGAAAGCCAGCGGCCGGTCGGCGAGTTTTTGTTTTCAATGACGGCATCGAGCGTGCCGGCCGCCAACAACGAGCCGCCGTGGATGCCCGCGCCCGGTCCCATGTCCAGGATCCAATCCGCGGCGCGCATCATTTCCTCGTCGTGCTCAACGACCACCACGCTGTTGCCGAGGTCCCGCAGGCGCACCAGCGCGCCGATGAGCCGCCCGGTGTCTTCCGCGTGCAGCCCGATGCTCGGCTCATCCAAAACGTAAAGCACCCCGGCCAAGCCCGCCCCAAGCTGGCTTGCCAAGCGGATCCGCTGCGACTCGCCGCCGGAAAGCGTCCCGCTGGTGCGCGCCAGGCCAAGATAGGAAAGTCCCACATCATCAAGGAAGGTCAGCCGCTTGACGATCTCCGCGACCACCCCGCGCAGCGCTCCCTCGCGGTCCTCCGGAAGCTCCACCTGCTTGACCCAGGCAAGCGCCTCGTCCACCGGCAAGGCGCTGAACTCATGAATCCCGCGCCCGTCGCCCGCCGCCATCAAGCGCACCGCAAGAACCTCCGGACGCAAGCGCGCGCCCTTGCACGTCAGGCAGCGGCGCGATCCGATGAAGCGCCCAAGGGTGTGCCGGATGAGCTCGCTTTTGCTCTCCTTGCGCAGGCGCTCGATCATCGGGCAGAACCCCTCGAAGTCGGCCGCGCTGCGGCGCCCCTTGCGCCACTCCGGGTTGCCGAACATCAAGAGCTTGCGGAAGTCCTCCGGCAAATCCCGCACCGCCTCGTTGAGGTCAACCCCCGCGTGCTTCGCCAACCCCGCGATCTGCCCGCGCAGCAAGTCGCCGCGGCGGCCCTTTTCCGGCCACAGCCGCACCGCCCCGCCGGCCAGGCTCTTGCTTTCATCTGGAATGATCCGCCCGGGATCGCACACCGGCGTCACCCCCAGACCGTGGCATGCCGGACAGGCGCCCACGTGGGCATTGAAGGAAAAATGCTTCGGGGTGAGCGCCTCGAGGACAAAGCCGGTCCGCGGGTTGCGGTAGCTCGTCTGAAACGACACCTCCTCCCAGTGGTCGGCCCCCGGCGGCGAAACCAACGCGAGCGCCTCGCTGCCACAGATCCGCAGCGCCGTCTCAACGGAATCCGCCAGCCGCGATCCCACCCCGTCGCGGATCACCAAGCGGTCCACCACCAGCTCCAGCGACACCGGACGCTCCGGCCAACGCTCCGCCGCCTCCTCCAGATCGAGAATCTCGCCGTCCACCCGGATCCGCACAAACCCTTGCCGCTGAATATCACCGAGTAAGCGCGCGGGGTCTGTCCCCTCTTCCTTCGGCACGGGCGCCAGTAGCACCACCCGCGTCCCCTCGGCCCGCCCAGCGAGCGCCTCGACGATCTGCCCACCGGTCATCCGCTCGAGCCGCTCACCGGTCACCGGATCGTGCGGCACGCCCGCAGCGGCAAACAAGACCCGCAGGTAGTCATGGATTTCCGTCGCCGTGGCGACCGTCGACCGCGGGTTGCCGCCGCCCGAGCGCTGCTCGATGGCAATCGCTGGACTAAGCCCCTCGATGGAATCCACCTCGGGCTTGTCAAGTTGATCAAGAAACTGGCGCGCGTAGGCCGAAAGGCACTCAACGTAGCGCCGCTGGCCCTCCGCATAAAGCGTGTGAAACGCCAGCGACGACTTCCCGCTGCCGCTTGGCCCGGTGACCACCACGAGCTTGCCGCGTGGGATATCCACATCGATATTGCGCAGATTGTGCTGCCGTGCGCCCCGGATCCTGATCGTCTCCACACCCTGCTTTTGCACCGCTTCCCGCCTCGCCGCCAGTGCGGAAAACCCGATCTTGGTCTCGCGCGCTAAATTATCTACCTTTCCTGCGTGCTCACCCGCTTCCTTGACCCGGCCGTCCCCTCCCTGAAGATCTGTGGCGTCGTTGACCCGTCGGATGCCCTTCTGCTCGTTGAGCAAAACGTCGATGCCCTTGGCGTCAACTTCTGGCCCCAGTCGAAACGCTTCATCGCCCCCGCGCAGGCCGCCGGCTTTCTCACCGATGTCGCCGGGCAGATCCTGCGCGTGGGCGTCTTCGTCAATGCCGACCCGCAGCTGCCGCTCCAGTTGTTTGCCGACGGCCTGATTGATGTGGCTCAGTTCCACGGCGACGAGACGCCCGGCTACTGCGCGGCGATGACGGCCGTTGGGCTGCCGTTCATCAAGGCACTGCCCGCCTTGCCGGCAGCCTTGGCGGATGCCCACCACTTTGGCGCTCAGGCGATCCTGATCGATACGCCGGCCCCAGGGACCTACGGCGGCACCGGCGAGGCGTTTGACTGGTCGATCGCCGCGGAGTTCATCCGCAGCCACCCGCAAATCCCCGTCATCCTTGCCGGCGGAATCACTGCCGGCAACGCCGCCCAGGCGGTCGCCGCCGTCCGCCCCGCCGCCATCGACGTGGCCTCAGGCGCCGAGTCATCCCCCGGACACAAGGATCTGCTCAAGGTTTGCCAGATCCGCGACTCGCTTGGTGCTAAGCGCTAGGCTTTAGCTCAAAGTGGTGGGTTTTCGGCTGGCGGGCCGCGTTGATTTTCGCTTCGAGTTCGGCGATCTTGGCGTCCATCGCCGGGAGTTCCGCTTGGCGATCCGGATTGAGCTGCACATTGCGCCAGCGCTCAAAGAACACGTCGTTCTTTTCAAAGATCAGGCGCAGCACTTCAGCGCCTTGCTGGGCGATCGGCCCCTCCGCGGTCGTCATGTTCCACCCCGCGGCGAGTTGCTCGCGGGTCACCGTGGCAGCCTTTTGGCCATCGATGGTCACGTCGTAGCTCGCTGAGCTTGCGCCTGTCACCTTAAGCTCAAAGACGCTCAGGTCGGCCACTACCGGGGCCAGGGCCAAGGCGGAGAGCGCCCGGTCATCGATGGGCAGCGGCAGCGAGTTGTCCAAGCGGTCAAAGCTCACGGTGTTGCCCTTTGAGCTGAGTTTGCTCACCAAGCACTGCTTGGCGGAGGCGACCTTGGAAGCATCCCCCTTGACCAGAATCTCCGCGCTGGAGACCAACGGCGTGGCACCAAAGCTCTTGAGCGCTTCATAGGCCATGATCGTCTGCCCGGGAGGGCCCGGATGGATCGCGTCGCCGCCACCGATGGTGGCCATCCCGTTGCTCACCCGCGCCTTGAGCATCACGGCCATGTAGGGGTCAAACAGGTCGGCGAACTTGGCCTTCTGCTCGGCAGCCACTTTCTTGAGCCCGTCGGAGAATTTCCGCAGTGCCATGTTCTTGTCATCCTTGTCAGGGTCGGGTCGGGCGTCTTCGATTGGCTGCGGGGTGATGAAGGCCACCCGCGCGCCATTTTTCTGCAGCACCGTGGCCAACTCGGTCTGGCTGCCCACGTAGGCGTCATAGATGTCCTTGCGGAACGCCGTGTAGCCGTGGTCATTCATCCCAAACTTGATGGTGATGACTGTCGGCTTAAGCGGCAACACGTCACGCTCAAGCCCGCCAGCCACCGCCGGTTGGATGATCTCCCGCTGCTCCTTGCCGTGGGCGGCGAAGAGGACATTCTCATCCGTGTGCGT
>JBILQA010000330.1:0-3380 GCA_044373535.1 Akkermansiaceae bacterium
CATCCACCCGCAGGGCGACATCCTTCTCATACGCGGCGTTGCCGGTGAGGTAGACGGTGAACGTGTTCTTCCCCTCGGGGCGCTGGATCCAGAAGGAAAGCGTTGCCTTGCCGGTGGTGATGGCGGTGTCGAGTTGACCGGACATCAGGCTGCGGTCCGGCGAGCTGTAGTGCACCGCGGTCAAATCCCGGCGCGTCAGGGTGATGGCGCATCCGGTTGTGCCGCGGCGCGTTGTGTTTTGGATGAACGGCCGGCCGTCGGCTCCGTCACTCACCGTGTACCAAAACCCCCGGCAGGCCCGCAGGTCCGGCTGATAGCGCCCGTCGCCTAGCCCGCCGGCCGCGCCGGTGGCGCCCGCAGCAAACGCGTCAAAATTCTCAGTGAGGAAATCAATCGCGCCGCGCTCGGCCAGGTCGCCGCGCCACTGGACCCAGCGCTCGGCCGCGGCCTCGTGGTACGAATCGTACCATGCATCACATTGCCAGCCGTCGGCGCCGGCCGGTGGCGGCGGGAAGAAGTACGCCGGCGCGCCCGGTTGGATGACCTGGATGTCCGGGTGGGCGCTCTGGCGGATCCGCTCCTTGAGTTGCTCGAGCGGAATGATCCCTTTGCCGGCGCGGGCGTGGGTGAGGTACCCCTTCTTGTCCGCCCGGGTGTCATAGGTTGCTTCTTGCGAGGTGCCTGCAACGATGAGATCCACAAGCCCCTCGTCGATCCACTTGGCCCATTCAAGCCGTGCGTTGCCAAGCGGCGGCCCCATGAAGTCGCCCGACAGAGTGATGCCGAGCTTCACGTCCGGTGCGGCCGCGCGCATCGCCGCGCGGATCTCGCGCAGCAACTCGGTGAAGCCCGCCCCGCGCAGGTCGCGCCAATGGCCTAGCATCTCGTCCTGCGGGTTGAACCCCGGCGCGCGCCAGTCAAACCGCGCGTCGCTCAGGATGTCCACGCCGTAGAGCCGACGCATTTCCGCCACGATTTGCGGGCTAAAGCCATACTGGTCCGCGTGGTCCGGCGGCGGAATGAGCTGGTTGGTCTCGCTGCGCAGCGAGGCAAGGATGCCGGTTGGCCGGTAAGTTTTTGCCAGGTGGGCAAACTCCGCCGCCTTGTGGGCGCGGATTCCCGGGTCACAGTACTCTGGGACCATCCATTGCTTGGCGCCCGCTCGGTCCACGGCGAGCGCCTCGGGATGCTCGCGCAGGTACTTCAGCTCGTAGGACCACGGGATCATCCGCCCGGGCCCCGGGACGCCCACGTTTTCCGGAGCGCCCTCGCTGAAGAGGTGTGGATGGTAAATCCAGTACTCGAAGCCGGTCTTGCGCGCCGCCTCAGAGGTGGCGCGGTGAAGGTCGGCTTTTTCCATGATTTCATCCACCAATTGCCACGAGCGGGCCAGCCCCGGGTTGTCTTGGCGCCGCGCGCTGTTGCGCAAGATCGCCCCGGGGGGGAATTGCCCAAGGTCGCTGCGCAAAAACACCCCGGTGAATCCCCGCCCTTGCCAGTGGCGCACCATCGCATCAATCGCCCGCGGAGAATCCATCGCCGCTGCCGTGCCCGGACCGTAGACAATCGCCATGTCGCCCCAGCTCGGAATCAAATACAGCGGCGTCTCCTGACCCCGCGACGACGCGCAAATCAACGGCAGACAAATCACGGCGATGGCCACGCGGATACTCAACATGGCCGCATGAAAGCAAAAAACACGGCCCTCAAAAAGAGCCGTGTTTTCCTTCAATCGGGTTTGCTGCCGAATGGAAAGCTATTGAGCAGCAGGTGCTTCAGGTGCTTCGCTGGCGTGCCCGCCCTTGCCGTGGTGGCGGGCGTGCATCGCGCGGCGCAGCCCCGGGTGGTTCTCCTTCATCTTGGCCCAGGCGGCCTTGGCCTCACCCCGTTCAGCTTCGTCGAGGGTCCCGTCGTTGTTTGCGTCAAAGCGCTCCATCGCCTTGCTGCGCATCGTCTGACGGATCTCCTTGCGCTCGGTTTCGTCGATCTTGCCGTCGCCGTTGGTGTCGAACTTCTCAAGGAACTTCGCGCGGCCCGGGCCGGGGCCCTTTTGCCCCTCTTGGGCGTGGCTGGCGCTGGCAGTGACGGCCAAGCCGGCGATTGTGAGGATCAGGGTGCTGATTTTCATTGGGTTTTGAATTCGGTTTGAATGCCCGGCTGGCTCCCTGACGGGACGCCTGCCGCTGCGGGAGAAACCCGCCACCCGGCCCGTGGTTGCGCGGAGGCGCAAAATTCGCGAATTGCCACCAGTTGGCTGAGCGTCTTGGATGCGCGCCACGCATGGCCGGAACATCAGTCAGTACCAACAGTTCGAAGGGCGCGGTTTTTCTGCGCCGCCTGGCCAGCACCCTGTTGATGTGGGGACTGATCTACGCGGTCTACCTGACCGGCCGGCCGTTGGGGTTCCTGGCGATGGTCGGGGTGCTCGGCATCGTCGCCGTCCTCGAGTTCTTCCGCATGGCCGCCGCGGCCAAGGTGCCGTGTTTTCCGCGCTTCGGGGTGCTTGCCGCGCTGGCCTACCTGCTCGTCCTCGGCTGGCTTTTGTTCCGCGGCCACGCCGAGCGGCTCTATCAGCTAGACGTGGCGGCGGTGTTCCTAGTGGTGGCCGGTGCGTTCACCCTGCAGCTGCGCCACCCGCTGCGCGGGCTTGAACCGATTTTGGCGGTGGGCTCCACGGTGGTGGGGTTTCTCTACGTGGCGGTGTTTTTCAGCTTTGCCGCGCGGCTGGCGATTGCGCCGCCGGGCCATGTGTCCGCCGCTGGCGGGGTGGGCGTGCCCGGCGCCTGGCTGCTGCTCTGGGTCGTTGCGGTGACCAAGTGCACCGACATGGGCGCCTACGTGGTTGGCTCGCTCATCGGCCGCCACAAGATGATCCCGCATGTCAGCCCGGGGAAAACCTGGGAGGGCTTTGGCGGCGCCATCCTGTTTGCCCAGCTCGTCGGCTGCGGGCTGTTTGCCATCCCCCAGCTCGGCCTGGCCACCTTCTTCGGCGGCTGGGCCCATGTGGTTGCCCTCAACGGGCTTCTTGCCCTGCTCGCCGTGGTCGGCGACCTGGCCGAAAGCATCATCAAACGCTCATTCAGCGCCAAGGACTCCGGCAGGTTCCTCCCGGGCATCGGCGGCTCGCTTGACCTCATCGACAGCATCTGTTTCACCGCCCCGGCGGTGTTCTTCTACCTGTTATGGGTGGCCGCCTAACCTGACACACCCCATGCGCCCGAAGAAAATCCTCCTGCTAGGCTCGACCGGCTCGATTGGGACCAGCGCGCTGAAGGTGGCCGCCGAGCTTCCCGGGGAGTTGGAGATCGTTGGGCTCGCCGCCTGCTCGAGCGCCCACGAGCTCGCCGCGCAAGCGCGGGCGACCGGGGCGAAGTCGGTGG
>JBILQA010000331.1:0-3377 GCA_044373535.1 Akkermansiaceae bacterium
CGGCGTGCGCGAGGGAGAACGCCGAAATCCGCCCCGGCGCTCAACAGCCTGCGCGCATTTGGCGCGGCGGCCGGGGAAAACCACAGGCAAGTTCACAAGCACACCACCACGAAGATGATTAACAACTTTGAAGACCTCTATCTTGATCAACTGCGGGACATTTACAGCGCGGAGACGCAGTTGATCCAGGCGTTGCCGGAGATGATCTCAGCGGCGAGCGACGAGGATCTGCGCGCGGCGTTTGAAAACCACCTTGAGGAGACGCGGCAGCAGAAACAGCGGCTGGATCAGATTTGCTCGGACCACGGGATCTCGCCAGCGGGCGAGACCTGTGAGGCGATGCAGGGGCTCATCAAGGAAGCGCGCAAGCATGTGGCGGAGGTACAAGAGCCCACGTTGCGCGATGCCCTGTTGATTGCCAGCGCCAACCGTGTGGAGCACTACGAGATCGCCGCCTACGGGGTGGCCCGCTCGTTTGCCGAATCGCTGGGGCTGAGCGATGAGGCTGACATGCTTGGCACCTCGCTGGATGAAGAATCCGCCGCCGACGAGCGTCTGACGCAACTGGCGACGGGGGGCCTATTCAATTCCGGGATCAACGCGCAAGCCGCGCGCTAGGGCCGCGGAGGATTTTCTCATAGCAACAACAGAGCGCGCTTCGGGCCATGGTGGCCGGGGGCGCGCTCTTTCTCGTTTAGGCAGGGAGTCGGAAGGTCTGCTTGACGCTGGGATAGGTCTCTGGCACTTCCGGCACTGCCCGACCAAGCAGGTCAAGCGCCTCCGCAGGGCTTTGCGCAGCGGGTGTGACCGCGCGTCTCCGGAATCCGCAGAAGGCCGCGGAGAGTGAGCCTCCGCACAGGGCCATGAATGCCACCGATCCCCCCGTTATGACCGCCACTGAATCCCCCGCGTATCGTCGAAGCGTGCTGCTGATGCTGTGCTCGGTGCTGCTTTTTTCGGTCAACGTGCTCATTATCCGTGGCTTGGCGATCCACGCACCGCTCGTCGACGGCTGGCTGGCGACGCTCTTCCGCGGAGCGGTCGGCTTGATCGTCGTGACGATTCTCTATGCGCGGCGCGGCCTGCAGTGGGGCAACCTGATGGGACGGCCACTGGTGATGGCCCGGGGGGTTCTCGGCGCGATCGGCATTGTTGCCTATTATATCACCGTGGTGGAACTTGGCGCCGCGCGCGCAACGGTGCTCAACCTGACTTATCCGATGTTCGCCGCAATCATCGCCGCGGTGTGGCTACGCGAATATCTGGGGCTGCGGGCGATCATCTGGCTGGCTGTTGGATTTTGCGGTTTGTTGATTTTCCTGAGCGACGGGGCGTTCAAGCTCGGCGTGTCGGGCTATGACGTGGTGGCGCTCGTCGGGGCGCTGGCGGCAGGCTACGTGGTGGTCGTCATCCGTCAGCTGCGCCACAGCGAGCACCCGGCGACGATCTACGCGGCGCAGTGTGTTTTCAGTGTGTTGGTGGCGCTGGTGCCGTCGTCGCCAGCGGCCCTGCACCTCGGATGGATCCCGCTGCTGGTGCTGGCAATTGCGGGAGTGGTCGTCTCGTTCGGGCAGCTTTTCATGACCCAGGCGTATCGGGACATCCCGGTGAGCCAGGGGAGCGCCATCCAAATGCTCATGCCGCTTGTCACTGCTGCGGGGGGCTATTTGATCTTTGGCGAGCGGTTCACAGGGGTGGAACTGGCCGGCGCGGCCGTCACGCTGGTGGCCACCTGGCAGATTGTCCAGCGACGCAGCACCCGCACGCCGTTGGCCGCGGGGGTGCCCGCCGCGGAATAATCCGCGGCCGCGCGCTCCATTCTGCTTCCCATGACGACCCGGTTGCCCCTATCAAGCCATTCTTAATCCAATGACCACTGCCGACGACCTCGCCGAATTTGTGCTTCCGACGTATGCCCGGTTTCCGCTGGAGCTGGTGCGTGGCGAGGGAGCCCACGTCTGGGATGCGGCAGGAAGGCGGTACTTGGATTTCTGCTGTGGGATCGCGGTCTGCTCGATCGGCCACTGCCATCCGCGCCTGGTGGCCGCCATCAGCGAGCAGGCGGGCACGCTCATGCACGTGTCCAACCTTTACCAGATCCCCCAGCAGGCACAGCTGGCGCGGACCATCGTGGAGGATTTCGTCAAGCTGCCGGGCAAGGTGTTTTTCTCCAATTCCGGAGCGGAGGCCAACGACGGAATCATCAAGGTCGCCCGGCGCTTCGGCCATGCCTGCCCGGGCCCTGCTGGGCCGCGCTATGAGGTGATCACCTTCCGCCAGTCGTTCCACGGACGGACGCTTGGTTCGATGGCCGCCACCGGTCAGGACAAGATCAAGGAGGGCTTTGACCCGATGCTGCCCGGCTTCCGCCATCTCCCGTTCGGCGACACCGCCGCGCTGGAGGCCGCCATCTCGGAAGTCACCGTGGGAATCCTGCTTGAGCCGATCCAAGGCGAAGGCGGCATCCGTGAGGCCGGCGCGGAATTCCTCCGCGCCGTGGCCAACATCTGCCGTCAACACAACCTCTTGCTCATGCTCGATGAGGTCCAGTGCGGCTTTGGCCGCACCGGCGAGGCAATGGCTTGGCGCAGCTATGCTCCCGAGCTTGAGCCGGATTGCGTCTCCTGGGCCAAGGGCATGGGCGGCGGCTTCCCCATCGGCGCGTTCTGGGTTTCCGACCGCTCGACTGGCAGCGCGTCCCTGTCGTCCCTCATGGGCCCCGGATCCCACGGCTCAACCTATGGCGGCAATCCCCTCGCCTGCGCTGCGAGCCTCGCGGTGCTCGCGGAAATCCAGCAGGCGGATCTCGCCAAGCATGCCACGGCCATGGAACAGCGCGTGCGCGCCGCGGTGGCATCCTGGTCAATGCCCGCCTTCCACGAACTGCGCGGCAAAGGCTTATTGCTTGGCTTCGGCCTCAATCCCGCCGCCATTGCCGTTCCGCAGGGAAAAACTCCCGCGCTTGTCGTCGTCGCCGCACTGGCCGAGCGCGGGCTGCTCACCGTGCCCGCGGGCCCCGACACTGTTCGCTGGCTGCCGCCACTCAATGTGACCGCCGCGGAAATCGACACCGCACTGGCGCTCATGCACGACGCCCTCAGCGCCATGCTTTCCTAGCAATCCCCAATCCTTGGCCATGAAACACCTTCTCTCCATCGAGGCCCTCGACGCGCAGGCCATCTCTGAACTCATCGAGCGCGCCAGCGTCCTCAAGGCGGAGCGCGGCCACCATGGGTCTCAACCGCTTGCAGGACAAACTTGGGCGCTTATCTTCACCAAGGCCTCCACACGCACCCGGGTGTCGTTCGAAGTCGGCTTGCGGGAGCTTGGCGCAGCGCCGATGTTCCTCTCGAAGAATGACATCCAACTCGGGCGCG
>JBILQA010000332.1:0-3364 GCA_044373535.1 Akkermansiaceae bacterium
TGCCGGAACGCCACAAACCCCCAACGCCAGCTCTCGCCCTCGCCCTGGATATCCACCCCGCTAACCACCGCCTGGACGACCTTGGCGCTTGGCTTCAGGTCATGCACGTTCCAACCGAACTTCATCGGCGAACGGCCTAACGGCGTGGCGAAGCTCCCCGGCTTGTCCGGCAGCGCGACAAGCGGCGTGGCGTAGCGGAAGCGCCGGACCTTGCCTGCCGCATCATTGCTGAAGTAGCTCTCGCGGTGGTACTTGCCCGCCGGAAAGGCAAACGTCACCCATGAGCGCGCCATGCCCGCGGCCACCGTCTCGCGCGTCACGCCGGCGGGCAGCAGCTTGGCGAGGCGCTCCCATAACAGGTCGTCGGCCTTGCCGGTCTGCCAGAGCTTGGAGACAAAGTTGGGCCCGAGGCCAAGCTTGTCCGGGTCGGCATCCAGATAGAAGTACGGCCGAAAGTCCGCATAGATGAGCCGCGGATGATCTTGGAAAAACGTCGCCCGGCGCAGCGTCTCAAATGGCATCGCCTCGTTGCCCACGATGGCAAAAAAATGTTCGTTGCGCAGGTACCTCAGGTAGTTCGCGTGGGACTCCCAATGCGCGCCGCGCAGGAAGTCAATCTGCCCGCCCTGCACGCAGTGGGCGAACTCGTGCGGCATCGGGTTGCCGTACCCCTCGTCATGCAGCCCGTCCTCGGAGACATTCAAGTATGGCAGCGCCTTGCCGCCGCCCATCCAGAACCCGTCATGCCAGGTGACCTGGTTGATCTTCCCGCGGGTCTTGCCGTCCTTGGCCAGACACGGGTCGCGGTAGCCCAACAGGTTAACATAAACCTGCCAGCTCTCCTCCATCATGCGCAGGGCGCGCCGCGGCATGACGTCGGACTTGAAGCCTCCGGCCTCGCGCTCAGCCGTCCACCAAATGCAGCCGTGCTTGGACTCGAGCCGCTTGAGATCCTCGATCTTCATGCCCGGCTTGAGATTCAAGTCCACATCCACCGGCGTGGCCGCGCCGGGCGCGTCGCCTAGCAGGATGCGCCCGACTCCAACAACCCCGCCGGCCGCCGGCTCGATGACCAGAGCGGCCTGTTTGAGCATCCCACGCCATGCGGGCACGAGCCCAACATCCACGCGCACCACCTGCAGCCGACCAGTTGCCATGCCGGCCACCGGCAAGACAATCCGCCCCGGTGCCTCCGGAGTCAGGCCCTCGGCGACAAAGTCGATGAAAACTCCTCCCTTGAATCCCTGCGGCAGCAGCAGCTCAACATCAAGGAAGTCGTTGAACCCCAGATCCAAATCCGCCCCGGGCGCTGGCCACTCCACGCCAAAGCGCGCCGGCCCGGCGCCGAGCGTCCCGGCGACGCGCCCCTGGTCGATCTTCAGCGCGCTCAGCCCGCTGACCTTGCCCGCCTGCGCCGCGCTCCACGCCGGCGTGCCGCTGGCCCCGGCGAGCTCGCCGCTGGCCACCCCGACAAATCTCCCCGCCAGCTCGTAGGGCGCCGCCGCCGACACTCCGCCGGCGCCCAGCGCCGCGGCGGCCAAAATGATAACAGATAAGGTGATGGATCGGAACATGGTCAAAACGGGTATTGGGAAAACTTGGAAATCACTTCTCAACCGCGCCCTCGACCTTCCATTCGTGGATGCCCGCGGAGAAAGCTGCCGGCAGGACGACCTCGAGGCGCAGCGCGCTGGTCGTCACCGGTTGGAAACTCACGCGGCTCCAGCGGTCCTTGCCGGTGGTGTAGACCTCGCGTGCGACCACCGGCTTCCATGCCTCGCCGTCGCGGTAGAGCAAGCGCCATGACTCGGGCAGTTTGCAGCCGCCGCCGCCAGCGCTGTCATCAAACCAGTAAACCTCCGCGGCTGTCACGCTGGCAGGCTTGGCAAAGGCATACTCAACCCACTCGGTGGAGCCGACCTTGGGCCACCAGTGGAAGAGCGGCAGCTCGACGTCGCCCGAGCTGCGCGGCTCCAACTGATCGTTGACCGCCGAGGCGCTCGAGCCGTTGGACGTCGTCACCTTGCTCGTCGTGGCAAGGGTGGGCGTCGGCGCCGGCCGTGACGCCTCGGGCGTGGCCGCCAGCCACACCTGCATCGGGGTGGCTTCCCTGTTAGCCCAGGAGTAGTAGGGGCGCAGACTCAGGTCGACGCGCGCGCCGACTTGGGCGACTCCCGCGGCATCCCGCTGCACCGTGTTGGCCTTGGATTTGATCACCATCATGCCATCGACCATGCCCACCTCGCTCGGCGCCGTCTGGTCAGCCACCAAGTCCATCACCACCCCATGGCCCTGGTCGACACCCTCGGCGCAGTAGACAAGGGGCCCGCGCTGCACGGCCACCCTGCCGTGGTCGGCTGCCACCGCGGACCGCGCCACGACATGGCGCACCGGCGTCGGCAGCTCAAGTTCGACGACGTCGCCCGCCCGCCACGTGCGCTCGATGCGCGCGTAACCCTTGTCCTCGGCCCAGTCTATCAACTCGCCATTGAGCTTGATGCTCGGCTTGTCCGCCGCGGGGGCGCCGCTCATCTGATAGAGGGTGCCATCCAGCACCTTGCCGCGCGCCCAGTCCGGGATGCGCAGCATCACGGTGAACTGCCGCGCGGCCTTTGGCGCGAAACTCAGCTTCACCTTGCCGACCCACGGGTAGTCGGTCTGTTGGCTCAGCGGCAGCGCCTCGCCGGCCACCAGCGGGGCCGCCTCGCTGCTCATGAACTGGTTGACGTAGAGAACGTCGCCCGCAACCGCGTAGGCCAGCGCGGGGATCGACGGAATGAAGCGCACCACATTGGACGGGCAGCACGCGCAGTCAAACCACGGCGAGCGCCTGGCACCGCGGAAGGTCTCCAACCTGTTCGGGTAGAAAAACCCGTCGCCCTTGGCGGAGACCCCGGAGAGCAGCGCGTTGAACAGCGTGCGCTCGATGACGTCCATGAAGCGCGCCTCCCCGGTTAGCCGGAACATCCGCTCGTTCCACAGGATACTGCCAATCGACGCGCAGGTCTCGCTGTAGGCCGTCACGTTGGGCAAGTCGAAGGCCTTGCTGAATCCTTCATTGCCGCCCGAAGCGCCCACCCCGCCGGTCAGATAAACTTTGTGGGCAAAGACATCCTCCCAGATCGCAGCAAGCGCCGCACGATAGCCCGGGTCGCCGGTGTAGGCGGCCACCTCGGCCATCGCTCTGTACTGATAGAGCGCGCGCACCGCGTGGCCAACCGCCTCGCGCTGCTCTGCCACCGGCTGGTGGTCTTGGCAGTAGGGCCCCATGAGCGCACGCCCGTCGGCGCGGCCACGCGCGTCGAGCAGGCGCTTGGCCAGCTCAAGGTATTTCCTCTCACCGGTCGCCTCAAACAAGCGCACC
>JBILQA010000333.1:0-3358 GCA_044373535.1 Akkermansiaceae bacterium
ACGCTCTCCGGCTCGGGCCGCTGGCCACGGGCGACGGCCGCGGCGGCCAGCTGGAAGGACGCATCGCTGACGTTGAGCGAGAAGGTCGAGACCGGCTCCTGGGCGGCAAGGGTTTCCTGCAGCAGGGGCGCGGGGCGCTCGGCCGGCTTGGGTGCGATGCTGGCCGTGGTGGTGGGAGAAGCCGCCGGGGCCGCATCCCTGCCATCGAAAAGCTTCCCCTTCAGCGGGATGTCATCCAGCGCAGGCACGCGCTCCTGGTCGGCAACAGCGGATTCGCCCTTCTCGCCATCTTTTGGCGCGGTTAGCTCCCAAGCCTTGTCTGCCTCCATGAGCACCTCGGCGCGGGTCTGGTCGTATCCGGACTTGGCGTACTCAGCCTTTTTCCCCTCGTTGCGCGCCTCTTGGCTGGCAGGTTCTTGGCGCAGGGAGTTTTCCGCCTCGCGCTTGGCGTCATCGAACTTTCCGAGGTTCTCGAAGCCCTTGGACTTGGCGAGGCTTGCTTGCGCCTCCGCGGCGGCAGGTGCTTGCACGTCGGCGGGCACCCGTCGCGTTCCGGTGGTGGCTTCCTCCGAGCTGAGATACCCGGCCGGCTCTGCGAGGCTGGCTAAGCCAGCAGTCTCCATACCACCACCGCCGCTGCCGCCGCCCTTGAATTCTTGCGCGCCCGTCTCCTGGAGATTGTCGGCGGGTGTGGCCGGAGTCCTTGGGAAGCCAAAGCTGGCAGTCGCGCCGGATTCTTCAGCAGGCGCGCGCTCACCGTCCGGGACGGGAAGGCTCATGGGCTCGGCCGCGGCGGAGGCTGCGCCCCGGGCCATGGCCGGCGACGGAGCGGCAGGTTTGCCCGCGATCGCGCGAACCTTGTCATTCTGCATCATCATCCCATCGATGTCCCTTGCCACGATGTTGGAGTCGCCGCTGCGCATTCTCTTGGTCATCTCGGGGGCGGGCGCGGCGGCACTCATTTCCCGTTCGTCTCCGATCCGCCCGCGGGAGGCAGGCGCTTGAAGGGTTAGAGGCTCCTCCTCGTGCACGGCGGCCATCATCGGGCTCAGGTAATCTTCCTGAGGCCCAACGAGTTTAATCACCACCAGGGTGCCCGCGACACAGGCGGCGGCCATGAAAATCACATTGCGCGCAGCGCGGCGGGTGGCGACCGAAGTGCGCGCAGGACCCGCGCCCGGCGCAGAACCAATCACCGCAGTGAGTGCGGCGCGGCGCTCGCTGGCCATCGACCACGGCTCGGCATCCGGCTTGGCCGCCTCGCCAAGCAGGCCGTGGACCGCTTCGATGCGGCGCTTGAAGGCGGCCAGCTCGGGGTTTTCGGCCAGCAGGCGTTGGAGATCCGCTATCTCGAACTCGGAGGCCTCGCCAAGCACCCAGGCAACGACGCGCGCTTCGTGCGCGGGGTCGCTCCATGGCTCGGGGCCGGTTTGATTGTTTTCGCCGTTCATTTGGGCTCCTTGGTTGGAAAATTTAAAAAAGATGGGCAGAAAGTTGGTTTATCCACGGCTGCCATCGATGCCGGCGCGCCGCAGCGCGTCGCCCATCCCCTTGAGCAGGTGGTGGAGTTTGTAGCCGACGTTGCCGACGCTGAGGCCGGTCCGGTCGCTGATTTCGTTGTATTTGAGATCCTGGTGGTATTTCAGCTCGAGCAGCGCGCGGTCCTCGGCGGACATCTCGGCAAGCAGCAGGCGCATCATCCCGATGGCCTCCAGCCGCCCAAGCATCTCGGCGGGCACCGCGGCCTCGGAATCAATCTCCCCGTCGGGCAGCGCACGCTCCCGCGAGTGGTCGCGGATGTGGTTGAGGGCCAGGTTGCGCACGCTGCGGAACAACCACGCCCGCGGGTTCTCCACCTCCGCCCAGTGCTGGTGCAGACGCATGAAGGCCTCCTGGACCAGCTCCTCGGCCACCTCGCGCCGCGCCACAAAACCATACGCAAAGCGCAACAGGCCGCTCTCCTCCGCGCTAAACAACTCCGCCAGAGTCAGCCGCTCCCCCACCGGCGCCTCAGCCGGCCCCGCCGCCGCCGACGCACCTCTCCGGGTTGCCGTCGCCGCGTTAGGTGCCAAGGGTTCCATCGCTTGTTGGGAAGAATTTCATCGCCTGCCATCCATTCAGACACAGCCGCAGAGACTTCCTTGGAAGATTTTGCCAAAAATTGCAAAAGGCAGTTTTCGCCGGGGTCCTCCCCGCCCACCCGGCTTTGGCTCATCCCCAAGCCACCGCAGGCCCTTCACCTCGTGCCCGGCTCTCCCATCGGTCACAATCGTCCTGCGCAAGAACCCAGTGAGCAGCCCGGTCACAATCGCAGCCTATCGCCCTTCACCGAATCCTGGTGCTGCAGCCACTCCAGACGCATCTGCAGCTTGCGCTGCCGGTCGGCATCCGGGTGGGGGTAAAGCACGGGATACCAAGCGCTCATCACCGCGGCGCGGGCGACCAAGCTTTGCTGCAGAGCGGCGGGATCCACCCGCCCGCCGGCTTGGCAGTAGGCTGCGAGGACTTCGTCCGCTGTCCGGTGGTCCTCATCAAGAATCCGCGCGTTCCAAATGATCGACGCCAAGTCCCACTCGACCGGCCCAACGAACGTGTCCTCCCAATCGGTCCACAACACGCCACGGGTGGTGTTCATCAAGTTGCCGGCGTGAGCGTCGCCATGCAGCGGCTGGCTCGGAAAACTGCCAAGCACCTCGAGGGAGACCACCAGGTGGTCGCGCAGCAAGCGCGCCGTGGACGCCGACACAAGCCCACGGCGCTCAAGATCTTCCACCAGTGAAAGCGTCTCCGTGAGGATCCCCAACTCGGGGAGCGGCTGCGGAAAGCCGCGCAAAATCTCGTGGCAGCGATACAGCGTGGCACCCACCATGGCAGGCTCGGCGGGCGCCGCCACGGCCGTGACAAACTCCCAAAAGTTCAGCGTGAAGCCCAAATGCTCATGCGGCCCGGGTGGCAGATCCGGATGCATCGGAATCACCGGCGCCGCCCGGCTGGCAAGATACTGCGCAACCGCCGTCTCGCGCGCAAACCACCCGCTGCCCTGGCGCGGCCCGTCGCGGTCAGTCACCACCCGCGCTACCAACGTTTCGCTAAGCCGCACAACCAGCGTACTGCCATCCTGCAAAATCTCGCAGCGGTCCGGCGTCACTCCATGGCCAATCGCCGTCTCCGTGGCGGCGCGAATCGAAAGCTCCAAGTCAGACATGGGGTAGGCGGTAAGGGCTCCCGGTGAGGTTCGGGAAAATCAGGGGTCAATGAATGCCAATTCCTTCGCCTCCTACACCTCCTCCTCGAGCATCTGTCCATGTTCCTTGAGCCACGCCTTGGCCTTCTCTGCGGTAGGTGACTTGGCGCGGAC
>JBILQA010000052.1:0-11492 GCA_044373535.1 Akkermansiaceae bacterium
TGTGGGTCAAGGAGCTCAAGCCCTGGCGAGTAGCCTTGGTGTTTGGCCTCGGGCTGCTCCACGGGATGGGTTTCGCCAGCGTGATGAAGGACCTCAAGCTTCCCGCAAACGGGGAGCTCCAGCCGCTTGTTGGGTTCAACGTTGGCGTCGAGCTAGGTCAGGTCAGCGTGCTGGCCGCAGGATTTGCCCTGGCTGGGGTGGCCCTGTTGGTCTTGATCGGCCTGAGAAGGATCAAGCCAAGCTGTGATGTGCGCGCGGGCATGGAGAATGCGCGCAAGCTCGCCTCGCTGGCCATCGCCGTCGTGGGGCTCTACTTGACCATCGAGCGGATCTTCACCTAGCAGGTGCGGCGGCCTCGATCTTCCTCAGCTGGGCCGTTAGGTACGGCCCGCAAGGGGTTTCCGGCGCGCCTTTAAGGCGGATCATGTAGGGCTTACCGGAGGTGGATGAGACGCTGGCGGCCTTGGCGATGAAGTCCGCGGCGGTTTTGATCTCGGCGTCCTTTGATTGCCACTTCTTGCGCAAAAACTTCGCGGCGGACTGGGCGTCGTAATCGCTGCCGTTGCGCATGAAGGTGGCCTCCTTGAGGTTTTCAAGATGGCTGATGAGGGCCTCTATTTTGGCCTTTTCCGCCGCGGCTGAGCCTTGCGCGTGACAGGGTGTTAGAGCCAACAGGAACAGAAGCAGGGGCCGGAGGAATGCGCGCGGGTCCATGGCAAGGGCGTTAGTGTCCTAGTTCGCCGTGGGTCAGGGTGTCCCATGCGACGAAATGGCCATCTTGGCCGCCGGGGCGCCACGCGGGCACCATCTTGGCGAAGGCCGGCAACTTGGCGGCCATGCCCTTGCGGCGGATGAAGTGGTTGAAGGCCATGTCGTAGCCTTGGCGTTTTTTCTGCGAGTCTTTGTAATGCCCAACCCTGAGGCCCGCTGGGTCGGGCAACTGCCCGCTGAAGAGCTGCGAGAAGTGCTCAAGGCAGATCGCCAGCCGCGGCAGCGACTGGCCGTCGAGGGTCAGGCCGTACAGGTCGTCGCCCTGGTTCCATGCGATCTCGCAGGTCTGGATCCATGTTAGCACGGTGTACTGCGGGTGCCACGGGTCGCGCAGGTAATCCGGGCCAAGTGCGCCGGTCTTCTTGCTGATGGATGTGAGGTGGATTTTGTGGAGGGCGATGGCTTCCTGATAGGCGGCGAGGTCGTTTTGATAGACTGCGGCGGCAAGCAGCGCGAGGTTCGCCGAGGTTCCCCAGTTGTTGTCCTTGGTGCGGGCGCCGCGGGCGACGCGGATGAGTTTGTTGAGGAAGCCATCAAAGGCAGCGACCCGGGCGGGTTGCCAGCGGGCCGCGCCGCGGTCATAGTAGCGGATGATGTCGGCCGCGGCGATCCAGATGGGTGCGGCCCAGGCGGCCTCCAATTCGATCTGGCTGGCCGCGCCTGCCTGGGTTTGCAGACTGGTGAAGGTGGCGGCCCAGCCATCGAGGATGGAAATCGCCTTGTCGCGGTAACGCCCGTCGCGGGTAATTACCCACATCAGGGCGGTCGCATAAGCGGCGTGGGCATCGCCGCGCAGCGCCTCCTCGTACTTGTTGCCTGCCGCGGCGGCGACAAAGACCACCGGGAAAGGCGCTGCCGGGCGCGCCAAATCAGCGTAAGCACTGCGCCTTAGCTGCTCGTAACCGAGCTTTGCGGCTGGCTCGGCGGCCACCCGCCGGGCCAGTCCGGCAAGATCCTCTTGGCGGCTGAACACGCCTGGATGGTTGAATGCCCTTTCTTCCTTGGCGGCCGCCGAGGTTGCCAGAACGAGCGCGGCGGCCAAGAGCCAGTGGCGCACGATTTTTCGAGTTAACATCGGACCCTTCATCGTGGTGGGGGAGCGCCGTTGGGTTAGCCGGCGCGATGTTGTTGCGGCGGCCGGCCTCAGTTTTTAGCAAGCTTGTCGAGCACGCCGTTGACGAAGCGGCCCGAGTCAGTCGAGCCGAAGCGCTTGGCCAGCTCGATCGCCTCGTTGATGGCCACCGCGGGGGCCACCGTGGCGGAAATAATCTCGTGGGCGGCGAGGCGCAGGATTGCGCGGTCGACCGGGTCGACGCGGGCGGGGGCGAAATTCTCCACGACGGCAGCGAGGCGGGCATCGATGAGATCCTTTTGGCCAAGGATGGCATCGCACAGGGCGTCGGCGTCGCGGCGCAAGACCAAAAGGTCCTCCTGCGAATCGCGCAGGTGGGCGATATCGGTCTGGGCCGGAAACTTGCCGGGATTTTCAATCATCCTCACGCGCTCGGACAACCGCTGGAGCTTGCGCACCGTCGCGGTGATCGATTCAAGCGCCTGGCGCAGGCGCGGGAAATCCCCGGCCAGCAGCAAAAAACGCGCCCGGGCGGTCTCGAGCGAGCGGTCTATCAGGTAGAGGTCCTCCAGCCCTTTCGTCAGGCGCGCGGCCGCCTCGTCGTCGGCGTCGCACTCTGGCAGCCGCCGCAGGCGCGTGAGGGCGTCGCTCCAGCGCGCCTCAAGTGCGAGGATACGGTCAAGTTCAAGGGCAATGGGCTCGGCCTCGGCAAAAGAGTTGATCAACGGGCGGGCGGCCTCGGCGCGGATGTCGAGGTCGTGGAGTCGCTCGGCGCGGCCCTGGCTGAGGTGCTCGAGCATCTTGAGGCGGGCCGCCAACAAGCGCCGCTGGCCGGTGCCGGTGATGAACTCCCAGAACGTGTCGCGCAGATCGGCGGCTGGGGAGGTGGCTTCCAGATCGGCGCAGTAAAGGAACTGCACAACGGCTTCGCGGACTTCTCTGCGGCTAGGCATGACGGCTAGGGGGGCGTAGGGGACCGGAAGAGCGATCGATCTCAGCCATGACCTTGACCATGGCGGCGGCGGCGCGGGCCGCTTCACGGCCGCGGTTAAGTGCGTCGCCAACGCAGCGCGCGTGGGCTTGTTGGTTGTCGGCAACGAGCAACACCTCGTGGATCACGGGGGTCGCGTGGGCGATGGCCAACTGTTGGAGCGAATCGGTCACCGAGCGGGCGATGAGGTCGGCGTGGTCGGTGGAGCCGCGGATGATGAGGCCCAGGGCAATGACGCAGTTTGGCTGCTCGTGGCGCAGCATCGCCTCGATGGTCACCGGGATTTCAAATGCGCCCGGGACACGGACAAGATCGATGCGGGCGTTGGGCAGGATCTCGGCGAGTTCCTCCACGGCATTATTAACCAGCGCATCGGTGAACTCCTCGTTGTACGTGGAGGCGACAATGCAGACCCTCAGGGTGCGCCGTGAGGTCCGCGGGCGTGGTGGTAGGGCAGTGGACACGGGGGCGATATGCAGCGTGGGCCGGGGAAAGTCAATGGGGCTTCGGTATCCTCACAGGGTGTGGCCCATGCGGTCGCGCTTGGTATCGAGGTATTTCTCGTTGTGCGGGTTGCTTGGCAGGCGCAGCGGTAGCTGCTCGACGATGGTCAGGTCGTAGCCGTCCAGCCCGATGACCTTCTTTGGATTGTTAGTCAGGAGGCGGATTTTGCGCACGCCGAGGTCGTAGAGGATCTGGGCGCCCATGCCGTAGTCGCGCAGATCGGAGCCGAAGCCGAGTTTTTCGTTCGCCTCGATGGTGTCCAAGCCTTGCTCCTGGAGCTTGTAGGCGTGGATTTTGGCGGCCAGGCCGATGCCGCGGCCCTCCTGGCGCAGGTAGAGCAGCACGCCACCCTCCTCGGCGAGGGTTTCAAGCGCTAGGTGGAGCTGGCCGCCGCAGTCGCAGCGCCGCGACATGAACACGTCGCCGGTTAGGCACTCGGAGTGAACGCGCACCAAGGTGGGCTTCTCCGGATCGATCGGTCCGCGGGTCAGCGCGAGGTGGTGGCTGCCGTCGAGCTCCATGCGATAGAGGTGGCAGTCAAAGTCGCCGTAGTCGGTTGGCAGGCTGATGGTCTCCTCGCGCACGACGAGCTTCTCCGAGCGGCGGCGGAATTCAATGATCTGGGCGATGGTGCAGGCCTTGAGGCGATGGCGCGTCTGGTAGGCGCCGAGCTGGCCGACGCGCGCCATCGACCCGTCGTCGTTCATGATCTCGCAGATGACTCCCGCCGGGGTGAGCCCGGCAAGGCGGGCAAGGTCCACCGAAGCCTCGGTGTGGCCAGCCCTGCGCAGTACCCCGCCGGGCATCGCCTGCAGCGGGAAAATGTGGCCCGGCTGGACAAAGGCCCGCGGCCCGGCGGCTGGATCGGCTAACAGCGCGACGGTGCGCGCGCGGTCGGCGGCGGAAATCCCCGTGCTGATGCCCTCGGCGGCGTCAACCGAGACGGTGAAGGCGGTGCGGTGCGCCTCGCGGTTGCGCCGGCTCATCAATGGCAAGTCAAGCGCCTCGACACGCTCCGCGGTGATGGGTGCACAAATCAGGCCGCGCCCGTGGCTGGCCATGAAATTGATCAACTCGGGCGTCACCTTGGCCGCCGCGCCAATCAAATCCGCCTCGTTCTCACGGTCCGGGTTGTCGGCCACAATGACCAGGCGACCCGCGGCAATCTCCGCGACAATCTCTTCAATGGGGCTGAAATCAAGCGCTTCGGACATGAACTGGGTTGTCCATAGCCGATCCCGCGCGCAAAATCCAAATGCCAAATTCAAAACCCTCCCACCGGGCAGGGGAATCAAGAGGGGTGAAGAATCTTAGCCTTGGCTAAGATTCCGGTTGCCGCTCCGCCAGCCGCGGGTTATCGAGGCATCTATGAAGCATGGCATCCGGGTGATGGTCGCCGTGGCCCTAGCGGGGCTGGTGGTATTGTTAGGCGGCTGCGGCCAGCCGGCGGCGGCCGACGGGCGGCCGCAGGTGGTGGCCACCGCGACGATGGCCGCGGACTTGGTGCGCGAGATCGCTGGCGAGCGGGTGCAGGTGCACGGGCTGATGGCTCCCGGAGTGGACCCGCACAGCTACACGACGCGGATCAGCGACGTGGGATTGTTGGAGAAGGCAGACCTGGTAGTTTATGTTGGGCTGCACCTCGAGGGCGCGATGCACGAGACGCTTGAGGAAATGGGCAAGCGCGGCAAGCGCACCGTGGCGCTGGGGGAGACGCTGGCGCCCGCGCGCCTGTTAGTCCCTGAGGTTGCCTTCGCGGGCCACTATGATCCGCACATCTGGGGAGATCCGTCGCTGTGGGCGGAGACGATTCCGGCCTTGGTCAAAGCCCTCTGCGAGATGGATCCCGAGGGTGCAAGCGAGTACGCGGCGCGTGCCGCGGCCTATACCGCGAGGCTGCGCGGGCTTGTCGAGTGGGCCCGTGGCCGGGTTGGGGAGATTCCCGCAGGGCGCCGCGTGTTGGTCACCAGCCACGACGCGTTTTTTTACTTTGGCCGGGTGTTTGGCTTTGAGGTCCGCGGCCTGCAGGGGCTCTCGACGGTCGCCGAGGCCGGGGTGCGCGACCGTCTTGAGTTAGTTGAGCTGATCAAGACGCGCGGCCTGCGGACAATTTTCCCCGAGACAAGCGTCAACGCCAAGGGCATCCAAGCGGTGGCCTTGGAGTCCGGAGCGGCCCTCTCCAAGCAGCCGCTGTACTCGGATTCCATGGGCATTCCCGGCGACGTGGTCAGTGTTGGCGGGGAGAGCTACGACCGCGGGACCTATATCGGCATGATCAAACACAACGTCAATGTCATCGTCGACGGGTTGAAATAGCCCTAACACCGGCTAGCATCCCGAGGCCGCCCAACCACCACCAGCACCCAATGGCAGCAGAAATCGCGCTCGAAACCCACGACCTGACGGTGACCTATCACAAGCGACCGGTGCTCTACGGGGTGGACATTGCCTTGCCTGCGGGGGAGCTCATCGGGGTGGTGGGGCCGAACGGTGCGGGGAAGTCGACGCTGATCAAGGCGGTGATGGGTGTGGTGCCGGTGAGTGGCGGATGGGTCAAGGTGTTTGGCCAGCCCGTGGCCAAGGCGCTCGGGCGCATCGGGTACGTGCCGCAACGCGAGAGCGTGGACTGGGATTTTCCGGTCACGGTGATGGATGTGGCGCTGATGGGCACCTTTGGCGGCCTTGGGCTGGTGCGCCGCCCAGGAGTTGCCGAGCGCGAGCGGGCGCGCGCGGCGTTGGAGAAAGTCGGGATGTTGCCCTACGCCAACCGGCAGATTGGGAACTTGAGCGGCGGCCAACAGCAGCGCGTGTTTCTGGCGCGGGCGCTGGCGCAGGACAGCGACTTTTATCTGATGGACGAGCCGTTTGCCGGCGTGGATGCGGCCACCGAGGCAACCATCATTGCGCTGCTCAAGGAGATGCGCGAGAGGGGCAAGACCGTGCTGGTTGTCCACCACGATTTGCACACCGCGCGGGCGTATTTTGACCGGTTGGTGCTCTTGAACATGCGCGTGGTTGCCTGCGGCCCGACCGGCGAGGTGTTCACCCCCGAGTTGTTGCAGAAAACCTACGGCGGTCGGCTAACCATTCTCAGCGAGGTGGCCGCCGCCGCCGCCCAGGCCGAGCCATGATCGCTATTTTCGGTATGCCTGCGGGATTGTGGATGCCGCTGGCGGCCTCCCTGCTGTTGGGGATTGGCTGCGGCCTCATCGGTAGCTTTGTCGTCGTCCGGCGCATGGCGCTGGCGGGCGACGCGGTGTCCCACGCGGTCCTTCCCGGGGTGGTGGCGGGTTTCGTGCTCTCGCCCAGCCGCAATCCGCTCGTGGTGTTAGGGTTCGCGCTAACTGCCGGGTTGCTGGGCATGCTGCTGGTGCGGGCGATCACGACGACGACGCGGCTCAAGGAGGATGCAGCGCTGGGGATCGTGCTGGCGGTCTTCTTCGCGGCGGGGATTTCGGCGATCTCGGTCTATCAGCCCTCGGGGGTCACCGCGTTTCTTTATGGGCAGGCGGCCGCCGTGGCGTGGTCAGACCTTTTGCTGATGGCCGGCGTCACGGTGGTGGTGGCGGTCGCGGCGGTGACGTTTGCGCGGCCGCTGGTGGTGATGAGCTTTGACGCGGGATTCGCCGGCTCGCTGGGGTACCCGGTGCGTTTGTTTGAGCGCTTGTTTGCCCTGATGCTCACCGCGGTGGTCGTCGTGGCGATGCAGGCGGTTGGCGTGATTCTCGTCTCGGCGATGTTGATCACGCCGGCTGCTGCGGCCTACCTGCTAACCGACCGGTTCAACCGGATGATGCTTGTCGCGGCGAGCTTCGGTGCGGCCGCCGGGGTGGTCGGCACGCTCATCTCATTTGCGGCTGCGGGTCTGCCCACAGGGCCGCTCATTGCGTTGGTCGTCACGGGGATTTTCGCAGCGGTGTTTTTTGCCGCGCCGCGCCATGGAGTAGTCGCCAAGTGGCTGCGGCTGCGCGGCCGCAGCGCGCGCGTCGCGCGGGAAAACTACCTCAAGGCGATCTATCAGGTTCTCGAGGCCCGCAGCTTCCATGGCGAGGGCGTGAGCGCGCGAGAGATCGCCGAGCGCCGCCGCGAGACCCTCGAGGACACCACCCGCGGGGTGCTTGCCCTGGTGCGCGCCGGCGAGGCGTTTCGCACCGGCGCGGCGGACGACATCTTCCTAACACCCGACGGATGGCGCCGGGCGGCCGAGATCGTGCGCAACCACCGGTTGTGGGAGCTCTATCTGACGCACCAGGCGGACTACGACATCGACCACGTGCACGATGACGCGGAACGCATTGAGCACCTGCTAGGCGAGGAGACGGTGCGCCAACTCGAGCGCGCGCTGGAGTTTCCGGAGACCGACCCGCACGGCAGCCCGATTCCCGCGCCCGAGCGCCAAAGCCTTGGAAAGGGGGACGGGCGATGAACTGGCTAACCGATCCGCTGCAATCGCCAACGCTGCTGTGGCTTGTGGCCACGGCCTTCTGTGTGGCGCTGGCCTGTGGGCTGCCTGGCACCTTCTTGGTCTTGCGGCGCATGTCGCTGGTTGGCGATGCGGTGAGCCACAGCGTGCTGCCGGGCATTGTCATCGGTTTTCTATTCACCGGCAGCCTGAGCTCGCCGTGGCTGTTAGCCGGAGCGGCCCTCGCCGGGGTGGGCGCGACGCTGCTCATCGAGCAGATCCATTCGCGCACGCGGATCAAACAGGACGCGGCGATAGGGATTGCTTTCACCGCGCTGTTTGCCCTCGGGGTGTTGTTGCTGCGCATGTACGCCTCGCGCGTGGACCTTGACCCGGATTGTGTGTTGTTCGGCTCGCTGGAGTCTGCGGTGCTACGGGAGCGCATCATGCTAGGTGGGCTGGTTGTCCCGAAGGTTTTCCTGCTCCAGGCGGTGGTGGCTGGCGGCACGCTGCTGCTGGTGGTGGTTTTTTTCCGGGTGTTGATGCTCACCTCGTTTGATGCCGGTTTGGCCGCCTCGCTGGGCTACCGTCCGGGGCTCGCCGGGCGTCTCTTGCTGGTGCTCGTCTCGGTCATCGTGGTGGCGGCCTTCCAAGCGGTGGGAGCGATCCTTGTCATCGCGCTGCTGATTCTCCCCGGGGCAAGCGCTTATCTCTGCTGCGTGCGACTGCCAGCGATGCTCTGGGTGGCCGCTGCCCACGCATTCCTGTCATCCATGGGTGGCTTGCTGCTGGCCTATCACACCAACTCCAACGGAGCGGCGGCGGTGGTCATCATGGGCGGCATCCTTTTCGCCATTGCATGGCTTTTTGGCCCGGCAGACGGCGTGGTGTTGAAAAAATGGCGCGCGCGCCAAGTGGTTGTCGGGGCCGGCCCGCCCTAACGGAAGACTAGCACCGGCACTTGGCAGGTGCGCAGCAGCGAGGTTGTGGTGCTGCCAAGGATGAGCCGGCGGATGCGCGAGTGGCCGTAGGCGCCCATGACGAGCAGGTTGATCCGGCGCCGGGCGACCTCGGCGGCGATGGCCTCATCGGGCTCTCCGGGGAGCAGTTCGGCGCGGACGTCGACACCGGCAGCTTGCAGCGATTTGCCCGCGTGGTGGAGATCGCGGGCAAGCTTGGTGTTAGGTTTGCCGACGGCCACAAGATGGCATTCAAGGCCGGCAAGTAGCGGCTGGGTGGCGGCGTGTGCAACGGCCTTGCGCGAGCTAGGGCCGCCATCAAAGGCGATGAGGAAGCGCGCAATCGGATGAAACTCGCGTGCGGCAACGAGGACCGGGATGGTGGCGCTGCGGATGACACGCTCAAGGTTGCTGCCAAGGTGGCCGGTGGCGAAGTCGACGTGTTCGCCGCGCTTGCCGATGACGATCATGAGGCCCGGCTGGCCGGATTCCTCGAGCTCATCGAGAGTTTCCACCAGCGATCCGTGGCGTTGGGTGGCGGAAACGTCGGGCAGGTTGAGCCGGCATTTGCCGTCCTCGAGGATGGCCTTGCCGCGGATGCGCGCGATGCGTGCGTGGGATTCGCTCAGGCCGGTGAGTTCCTCAAGCAGTTCGGCGCTGGCATCGAAGCCGACGTTGCCGCTCAGCGTGCTGCCGCCGAGGAACTCGCTGTGCTCGATGATGTGAAGCAGGCGCACGGGAGCGCCCAAGCGGGAGGCGACCCAGCGGGTGTGGGCATAGATGCTGGGTGCATAGAGCGATCCATCGGTGCAGACGAGGATAGGAGCCATGGGTCAGTTTGGCAGAGTTCGGCGCGATGTTCCAGTATCCGTTGCGGAAGCCAGACTCCCCGCGGGTCACTCTGGATGGTCAGGCGTCGGAACAGGGGGCGAGTTGCAGGCAACCAAGCGCTTGGCGGGAGCGCCCGGGGAAGCCCAAGAACAGCGCGAGGGGGGGGCTCGGCCGTGGTTTTTGTTGCTAGAACCGCGGGTGCGTGCGTATCCTCCCCGTCCGCGGCTGTCGTAGGGATCCTTAGGGGCACTCAGGGAGCCGCGGATTTGAGCCAATCGGGTGCCCAAGCCCTCAGCAATCGGGCGTGCCCAAGCCCCCAGACTACCCATCTGATTCATGAATCCGGACCGCGCCACTCTCAATTTCCTCAACAGTTTTCCCGAAGAATCCCGCCAGCGTGGCGAGAAACTCCAGCACGACGGAGCGGTGACACAGATTTTCGGCAACCACCTGTTCATCCAAGGGCGGGTGGAGGACGAAACGGGCACCTTCCGCACGAGCTTGCGCCTGCAAGGGAACCGCTGGTTCGGCTCGTGCACGGCGGAAAACGAGATCATCGCCGGGGCTTGTCAGTACGCTACGATGATGGAGCGGATGCACCGCGGCGAGGACTTGCCGGAGTCGCCAAACGAGTTTGACGACACCCCGGTCATCGATCTCATCGAGGACAAGCTCAAGCGCGAGCTCGATGACAAGGAGGCCGACTTCGTCACCAAGGTGGAGAAGCGCTATCGCCGCTATGTCATTGAGGGGGAGTTGCATGACCACGACATGGTGCGGCTCAACCCGCGCTGGGAGATTCACGGCTACGAGCCCTTGGAGCTGTGGCCGATCCCCCCGGGGGACATTCTAGAGTTCTGGAACTACATTGCTTACGCCTTCTACAAGAGGAAGTTGCCGTATCCTGAGTTCATGAACGTGGTCACCGACTTGGCCAACGTGCAGAAGCGCATGCACGACTGGGAGCGTGAGCGGGAAGTGGCCGCGTGGTACGACCGGATTGAAAGCGTCAATGACCGGCCACCGCAGGACGCCCCGATCCAGATCGCGATTCGTTTGGTTTCAACTATCAACGAAGCCCGCTTAGAGGCCTGCGAAAACGCCGGACTCTGGCAGTCGGTGCGCGAGAAGGCGGAAATCGAGCGCCTCGTCCAGCTCCACGCGGAGGCGGCGCTGCGCATGGACGCGTCGAGCCAAGTGCTGTGGGAGCATTTCCTGGCCTTCTACAGGGAAACCGGTGAGAGCACCGTGGACCTTGACCTCGAGGAGTCATGCCGGTTCATGAACCGGGTGTTCCGCCAGCCGGCGCTGCGCGGCTACATCGTCAACCTCGACGAGCGCCCGTTCAACGTCGTCGACCGCGCACTGAAGTGGCGCTGCGAGGACGACAACTACGACATCAACAACTTTGCCCTGCAGTTAGTCACCGAGGAGGAGGAGAACGTTTCCCACTCAGTGCGCCTGCTGCCGGGGCGCCAGGAGCTCTATCAGTCAGACGAGACGGTGTTCCCGGGGCCGCCGCGCTGGCTGGAGGAAACCGAGGTGATGCCGCGCTATCAGATCCCCAAGGCCGTCATCGACAGCCTCGAGGGCGTCGAGTTCCTGCGCAAGATCGGAGCCTCGCTGCCGCCGTCGCTCAAGAAGCGTGTCGTTGACCTCGAGTTGTTCCCGCGTTTTGAGATGAAGCTCGCGCAGGGGCTCACCGCGGCCGAGACCGAGCACCTTGTCATCGAGGTGACCGCGATTGAAAAGAAGAGCCGGCGCACCGAGCGGCTAACCAAGGACGGCTGGGAAGTCATCGAGCAACAGCCGCTCAAGGGCAAGCAACTGCTGCGCTTCGCCCGCGAAGACCTCTATCCGGTGCCGCGCCTGCTCGCCGAGATGGGCCTGACCTACGACGAAAAGTTGGAGGCCTTCAAGGGGCGCATCACTAAACAGTTTCCCGAAAAGTTCGCCGAGTGG